>JAITUS010000095.1 GCA_031286185.1 Rickettsiales bacterium | reverse complement strand
TTAGATGGTGCGCACAATAATGATGGTGCCAGAGTATTAGCTGATTGGGTGAAAGATAATTTTGCTGAAGGTATCTATATGATTTTTGGTGTTACTCGTAACAGAGATATGGAAGAGTTTTTGGAACACTTAAAACCATATATCAAGTTATTATGTGCGGTTTGTGTTAAGTCTGAGCCTAAAGCAACAAATACAGGTCTAATCAGAGAGGGAGCAAATAATATAGGGATAAATGCTATTGAATGTGAATCGATCGGTAATGCCATATTAAACCACATACTAAAAGTTCCTATCCAGAATGTCAAAACCATACTGATTTGTGGTTCGCTATTCCTAGCTAGGGACTTTGCTATGGAGAATAACCGAGCCTTTTAAAATTTATATCAACTAGCGCTATATTTTTTTCTGGAGGAAAGCTATATTGTAGCTATGGGCAATATAATCATAAAAAAATTTGGTGGGACTTCATTAACTGACTTAACCCGAGTTGCAAATTTGATAAAAAAAGATGTTGAGAGAGGTTGTAACGTAATCGTCGTTGTTTCCGCTGTTGCAGGATTTACTGACCAAATGGCTTTTCAGGCTAGACAAATCTCAGATTTAAGCTGCAAACGAGAGCTGTCGGAATATGACGTTATACTTTCAGCGGGAGAGCAGATTTCCTGCGGCATGTTAGCAATCACTCTCCGATCTATTGGAATAAACGCTAAATCTTGGCTTGCCTGGCAGTTACCGATCATAACAGATGATCTTTACTCCGAGTCTAAAATAAAAACAATAGAGATTGATCATCTGAAAAGGTCTTTTGCTGAAGGGTATACTGTAGCGATCATTGCTGGCTTTCAGGGTATATATGATGATAGAATCACTACTTTTGGAAGAGGGGGCTCTGATATATCAGCAGTTGCCTTTGCGGTAGCTTTTAACGTCAAAGTTTGCGAGATTTTCACTGATATTGATGGAATATATACAGCTGATCCCAAAATTGTTCTAAAGGCACGCAAGCTCAAATCTATCTCTTACGATGAAATGTTGGAGATGTCGTCATCTGGTGCTAAAATACTACATAATCGTTCAGTACAGCTTGCAATGAAACATAACATTAAAGTACAAGTGCTGTCCACCTTTAAAGAGGTGGAAGGAACTGTAGTACTGCACAAAAAAGATGTACTGGAGAGATACACAATTACTGGAATAACTTATAGTACCAATGAAGCTCTTGTAACTTTTGCTAACCTTGCAGATACCTTGCGTATTTTAAGGGATATTGCAGAGGCAAACATTAAAATTGATATGATACACGGATCAAGTCTCGTAATTTCCGAATTTGATATTGATTTAATGAAAAAGCTACTGAATGGGAGCTATATCATAAACAATAACGTAGCTAAAATTTCAATAATTGGTATTGGCATTATGTCTAATACTGAGGTGATGCACCGCATACTCAAGGTCTTGAGCGAAAAAAAGATAGAAATACTCGCTATCACAGCATCTGAAACCAAGATCAATATAATCGTTCAAAGAGAATGTGCTGAAGCTCTAGTTAGGGATTTACATACAGAGTTGGTATAGATAGCCTTATGCCATACAACTTAGACCTCTCGCATATCAAACCAGCCTTTGGCATGTGCGAAAAAACTACTTGACAACCTTCGCCATCACCCTTAATCATAAAATTGGAGCTATTCATTTAGCTTCAATCTGTGCAGATTAAACGACGAAAGTATCACGTAGTTGGCGTCTTATGTTTAATTTTTTGCACTATGTGCACCTCATGTCTTTATTAATTTTACCTAGACTTCTAGGGGTTTTGCCTATACAAGCTGAAACGCGCTTATAAGTCGTTTAAGACAGTATAGTACGCCAATTTGCAGGATTAGAGAGTGAGCGACTTCTACCACGGAATTTCTTTTGCCTTTTTCTCTATTTAATAAATTTCTTAATATTTATAGCTAGTTGCAATTCATGAACTGGATAGGAAGGTGTCATTCCAGTATCAAGTACTGGAATGACACCGTTGTGCCTTGTAAAAAGCATCTAATCCTTAATCTGCAATATAGCAACTAGTCCAATCAACGCACAGAAAATCATGTAAAAGCTTGCTGAAGTTTCTTGTCCTGTAATCTTAATGATTGTTGTGCATATAAATGGTGCAAGGCCGCCAAAAAATCCAGCAGCTATATTTCTTGATAAACTAAATCCGCTATACCGCACCTTTGTTGGAAATAATTCGCACATAAGTGCGCTAACAGGACCAAGTGATGCAGCTATAGGGATTATAAAAAGAACGTGTGCCACTATGGTTAGCAAGTTATCACTACTTAGTATCATAAAAAAAACTGGATAACTTACTACTATGAAAGTCATAAATGCAAATTTCATGACTTTTTCTCTTCCTATCTTGTCAGAAAGTATTGCAAACAATATAGTCAATCCTCCGAGCGCAATTTGACTCAGTATTTCCACCATGTGGTTAAAATGAGTATTTACTTTTGATGTAAGCACATTGAAAAATACTAAATATATATAAAGAGATGAATTTTCGACTATGTCGACCCCTACTGATATCAGAAAAGGTTTTTTATAGCTGTTTAACAACTCTTTTAACGGCAATTGAGGTGGATTTTTCTGCTTTTTGTACTCTGGGCTCTCATCAAGTATATATCTTGTATATATACTGATTAATCCCATCACTAAACTGAAAACAAAAGGTAATCTCCATCCCCAAGATTCAAAATCGGATACTTTTTTGCATATGAGTACCGCTATAAGACTTAATATTGAACCAAGAATTGCACTGAGTACCTCGATACTGCCAAAGAGTCCTTTCTTGTCCTTAGGAGCATGCTCTATTAAAAACGGGGCATTTCCTGCTTCTCCTCCAAGGGATATACCTTGCAATAACCTTAAACATATCACTAGTATTGATGCAAGTATTCCAATGTTTTGATACCCCGGAACAAAGGCAATTAATACAGTTGATAGAGTCATTAATACAATGGAGAGCAATAGAGCAACCCTTCTTCCATATTTATCACCAATATGGCCAAATATAGCAGCTCCGATTGGTCTCATCAGGAAACTCACTGCAAACACTCCAAAAGCCTTCAGTACGCTAACCAATTGATCATCTGATGGAAAAAACGCACCGCCGATTATACTGATCAGGTGACCAAAAAGCATGTGGTCATACCACAATAAAGTGTTACAAATTAAACTTGATAGTATTACTTTTGTTATTTGTTGCATAATCCAGAGCGGTGGGCAGGGTTAAGTATAAATAAATCAGGAGATTGTGTCCACTATGAATTCAAAAGGGTAAGGCTTTTTAGAGTTTAGCCGTGTTATAAAGGTGTTCTTCAAATTGCCGATAAGACTGATAGCAATACCTCTTGTAGCATCTTTTTTGCCCATTCACCAAACTTGACACTTCTTCAACATTGTGGCATAATCATATATGTGGAAAAAATCTAAAAAAATTTTTCTAGTACAGTTTTTTTATGGTTACTTAGTAAGAGGGTTTTTTATAATAGGGGTATTTTCTAAATACAAAGAAAGGTTTGTACTTAATAAACAGATAGATCTAATGAATATCATTGAATCTGACAAACAAATGTTTCAAGACTACAAAAAATTTTTCAATCGGGAGAAAATGCAAGGAATATGTAGACATTTGTGTGACTATGTTGTTTTAAACGATTTACTCGTTAACAAAGAATCTTTTTTTTAAGCATTCGATAGTACCGAGAAAAAAAGATTACTGGTAGATGATTTAATCAAGAAAGTCAAAAGTGGTGACATTACTTCATATGAAGTAGATAAAGAAAAACTGAAGCAGAAAATGCGCGACGACTTTGACAAATTACGTGTTTTTATGGGTGAGCAAGAAAAAATAGCTGTGGCTACATTAGACAAAATGGGTGAGAAAGCGCAAGAAAATTTTATCAAAGAGTTTACACAAATATCCTTCTCATTTTGGAAAGAAGTGGAGTTACTTTTCTTAGCAATGAAAAAGCCAAAGATATTAACTGCAGCAGACTTAAATTTAGCAGTAATGAATCAAGATCAGTATGTGAAAATAAGTTATCAACCTGTTAGGGGAGATTCTGGACACGCTGTACTGATAAAGAAAAATTCAGATAATAGCTTTACATTTTATGATCCTAATTATGGTGCGGTTTTTGATCTGACAGAAGAGCAGCTATGTGAGGTTGTAACTCAATCATTTTATGATTACGTAAGAATAAGCAAATTAGGTATTGCCACACTGTTTATTTTATTAACCTCAGTTGTTATTGGAATTGTTGCAGCAGTATACGGTTACACTATAACTGCTACTGTATCGCTTATAGTTTGTTTAGTAGGCTTATCAATTTCGTGTTGCTTAAGGGAGAAGGTAATACCGCAAGAGTATAATACTATTGTACTAGCTGACAGTGTGGCAGCTTTGCGTAAAAGTCTTGAGATTGAATTCAAAAATCTGATAGATAAATATTGCGGTGATAATGGTAGGTCAGAAGATGTAGTTGCTATAAGTGATGCACAAGTAGAAAATGCAACAAAAAATTTGGCACCAGGTGGATTCTTACCTCATATAGTATGATTTTCTCATTTATTACACTCTGGAACTATACAAAAATGTGAATATTATATTAATAATGATATCTCATTAAATCTTAATATTTCTATATCATTGACTATATCGAGTATTTTTATATCATATATTTCACCATGTTTTAGTGAGGAAGCTATTTTTATCTGTATACACAAAGCCTTTTGATAGAACGCTATGACACATATTCCAGTTTTGTTAAAAGAGATGCTATTACAACTTTTACCACAAAATGGTGGTGTATATGTGGATGCTACATTTGGAGCTGGGGGATATAGCAAAGCAATATTGGAATCAGCTGACTGCAAAGTGTATGCAATTGATAGAGATGAAACGGTTGTTAAATTTTATGATAGTTTAAATATCAAGTATCCCGGCAAAATAAAGCTATTTATTGAAAAATTTAGCAATATTAAAAATATCTTAGATAGCTTTGAACACCTTGTAGAGCCCTCTGTCATCTCACAATCCTCTTTCGTTGTCCCGGCTGGAGTCCAGAAAAAAAATGTATGGTCAAGCACTGGAATGACACCAGACAGATCTAGGATGACACCGGGCAGATCTATTAATGCTGTAGATGGAGTTATATTTGACATTGGAGTATCGTCTATGCAGCTTGATGAAGGAAATAGAGGATTTTCATTTTTACGTGATGGTCCGCTTGATATGCGTATGGATGGCTCTTCCCAAATCAACGCTTCAACGTTCGTTAACGCTCTACGCGAAGAAGAAATTGCAAACACTATATACAACTATGGAGGAGAACGTTATTCCCGCAAAATTGCAAGGGCGATAGTAAACACGCGGAGGAAAGAACCTATCAAAACTACATTTGAACTCGCGGATATTGTATGTTCTGTGGTATTTCGTGGAAAAAGCAAAATTGATCCTGCAACTAGAACATTTCAGGCGATCAGAATATGGGTAAACGATGAGCTTGGAGAACTTGAAAAGGGCATTAAAGCTGCATCTGAAATTTTAAATAAGAATGGCAAACTAATTGTCGTCACCTTTCATTCTTTGGAAGATCGTATAGTCAAAACTTTTTTTAAAAATCTATGTGAGCAAAGATCTACCAATTGTAAGGCCTTCTCTCTTCTGAATAAAAAAGTGATCAAAGCAAGCGCAGAAGAAATAAATGCAAATCCACGTGCGCGTTCAGCAAAACTAAGAGCTATACAGAGGTTATCATGAGAACTTTTTGTATTATCTCAATAGTTATGTTTTTTTTTTTTTTTTCTTTGCTATTTAAAGTAAAACTACATGTTCAGTCATTAAATGAAGAACTAAAAAAAATAAAACGAGAAATTAGTTTAGCGCAAAGTGACATAAAAGTTTTACAAGCAGAGTGGAGTTATTTGAGTGATCCAAAGAGACTTGCAAAACTCATGAATAGGCACTTGAAAAATAACTCTTTTATATTAGCCAGCCAGGTTAAAAACCTTGACTCCCTAAGTGGCCGCAGCGCGCTAGCACAACTTAAAAATCAGGATTGACGACTAATGACAAAGCTATACTTAAATATAGAGTAAGTTTTCCAGCATAGCCTTAGTTTTTTTATACATTCTATTTCTTTCTCTATATTTGATTATAGGCTTAAAAATAAATGGTAATCCTAGAATTGTTAAGCTTAAAGCTAGAGTTGAAAATATACAGGAAGCTTTGTATTTACTATGTAGCTCTTTCAGGTAAAGTATTAAAAACCTACAAAATTTCTCGTAGGTTTCGTTGATGTCTGCTCTGCAATTAGCTTTGTTGATAAACATATCTATTGCAGTATAACCGTCTTTGCACTCAATGCTAAGGTCTGCTCCTTTCTCTATTAATAGCTGGGCTATATCAAAATAATCCCTTTGGACAGCAAGATGCAGAGGTGTGTAAC
>JAITUS010000055.1 GCA_031286185.1 Rickettsiales bacterium | reverse complement strand
GGCAGGGTTTACGATAGGATTACGGTTCGCAAAGCGTATTACACAAGAGAGCCTCTACCTGTGGGTCAGGAGTATGAGTTTGCGAAAGAGTTTGAGGTGTGGGCTAGGATTATCAAGGATAACGAGGGAAGGGATATACATGTGTTTAGGAAGGAAGATAAACTGCGTAAGTTTAGGAGGGATTCGAGTTTTTATTGGGATGGGTATTGGGAGGTGATGGAGATTGATTCTTTGGCTAGGAGCGTTAGGTCAAGGACTTCGCTTGGACATACGACTCATGCTGAACATGACAATAAATGGCGTTTAAATAAATTTTCTTTGGTAGATAAAAATAATGATACTATATTGACTGAACAGTACTTTTGGAAAGATGGAAAACTTATGAAAACAATATTTAACGATGTAGAAAGAGTTTTTATTTATGGAAAAACATTACAGAATCTTGTTAAGGTAATTCCCTCTGATGACGGGCTTTATTTTCATCCTGGCTATGATAGTAGTATAGGAATGATGCCTGATGAAAACGATCCAATATATGAATACTTTGTACTGGATCCTTACGGAAGTGTTTATGTAAATAGCGAAAGCTACTATAAGGAACAAACAACGCCAGTATCTTCAATGCTTATGAGAAATATAGGACGTAGTTGTGCTGTTGAAGCTTCTGATTTGTTAGAGGTTAAACTTGAATGCGAGAAAAGAAGTGCAGATGAAGTTCCAGCAGGCACTCCCACTATATTCAATATTCCCACTGAAAATGGAAAACTTGTCTATGGCAAGGCTCAATTTTTTCCTCGAGAGTCCTTTGGCTGTGTATACGATAATAAATCATGCAAATACAAAATTAACTATTCTGACAATCTTATGGGAGAAAGAATAATTATTGAAATGGGTTATTTAAAATACAATTATAACTTGGGGAAACAAAAATGGGAAGCATATTGCTGGTCGGAGAAAGATATGCAAAATACATACGCTCATGAAGCAATGCATATAAGAAGGGCAAGGGATGAAGTGAAAGTTTTGCTAAAAAAGCATATGCCGAAGCAAGACAAAGAATTTGACACACAGGAAGAATGCGTAAAAGAAGGAAGTGAAGGAATGAAAAGATTTAGCAAGAGTTGGGAGGTGTGGCGTAAAAAAGAATTTGATCATAGACATGAGGATAGTCCTAAGTCCACCACAAACAGACAGGAGTTTTTATGCCAAGATTAACTAAAACCTTTGTGTTATTTTTTGTTTTTGTATTTAGTAAAAATACATTTGCAGGTATATGTGATTTTGAACCGCCTATAGATTATGCGGCAATTTATGTTTCAGGATATTGTTTCTATGATGGAACCTCAGGGTTTTGTATTCCATCTTCCTACGATCCAGATTTTACAAAAAGCAATTCAGATACAACAACAACTACCATATACGACGGCAGTAAAAATATCACAAGATTTGCAATATACACTTTGCTTGGAGACAACTGCGTAGAGACAAAAGAGCTGGAATTTGATAGTGCAGGTACCCTATTGCCATACCCTAAGAGCTATATATTTAAAGATCGTTATCTATTAAAAATGGTATTTGATAGCACTATTGTAAATCTTAATCATGGCGATACTCCTTGCGATTTTACGATAGTTGAGTCTTCGGGAAAAAAGACCATTTTTTATTCTAATGACATGAAAAATGATACAGAATTAAAAAAACTTACTAAGCTTCCTGAAATTGCTCGTTATGTTGCGATGCATCAAATAGACGAATGCAAAAAGTATAGAAAATATTTAGAATGGCTTGAAAATGAAAAACTTAAGTAATAAGATAACATTTATGAGTTTATCAGATAAACTCTTGCCTCTGCCTGTGGGTCAGGAGTATGAGTTTGCGAAAGAGTTTGAGGTTTGGGCTAGGATTATCAAGGACAGCGAGGGGAGGGATATACATGTGTTCATAAAAAATGATGAGCTGCGTAAGTTTAGGAGGGATTCGAGTTTTTATTGGGATGGGTATTGGGAGGTGTTTGAGTTTGATTCTTTGGCTAGGAGCGTTAGGTCTAGGACTTCGCTTGGGATGAAGATAGAGCGCTTGCATGATCAGCAATGGCGTTTGACGAATAGCACAATGATTAAAAGTAATGACACGCTTACATCGGAGCAGTATATTTGGGAAAGTGGCAGGCTTGTAAAGATGTTTGAGAATGGATTGGAGCGGATTTATATTTACGGTAAAACATTTCAAGACCCTGTTAGGGTGATTCCATCGGATGAAGGAATTAGCTTTCACCCAGGTTATGATAACAGTGTAGGGATGATGCTTGACGAAAAGCATCCGATGTATAAATTCTTTGCGTTTGATCCTTATGGGAGTGTATTCGCTGGGTATAAGATGGAAAAACCAGAGGCTTATTCACAAAGCTTCGGTTCGCAAATGCTGGGAAAAATTATCTACCCCACTCCTCGCTGTGTCGAAAGCGAAAATCCAGACAAGTATTTTCCTAAAGCGGAATGTGTAAGAATGGAGAGAGGAGATATTCCTACCGACCATAAAAAACATTTATTTTATCCCGGCGAAAATTCCGGTGCTACTTATGGCTTGGCATCTTTTGATTTTGACATAACAGCTTTTGACTGCAAGTGCAATCTTGATGATGGTCTTTTTCATGTTTCTTATAATGATAGCCTTCTAATAGTCAATAAAAAAATTAAAGTGTTTTTTTCTGCTTGGTATTATAAATCTTTAACTTCAGAAAATTGGGAAGAACGTTGCTGGAAAAAAGATGATAAGCAAAGAACTTATGAACATGAGGTTAAACATCTTGACAATGCTAGAAAAGTTGCTATAGATGAGTTCAATGCACATATGTTTAGTAAATACAAAACAGAAGCAGAATGCATTGAAAGAAGCCAAGCAAAAATATTCATGGCATACTTAAATTGGTCGAATTGGGCAAGAGCAGAGAAGAAGCATGAAAATTTTCATCCTAGAAGTCCAGAGCCTGACCGATACAGAGGAAACTATGACATTTGCAATTAGATCTTTTATATTATTTTTTTGCTTTATTTTTATCCAAAGTATTGAAGCAAATGTCTGCGATTTTAAGCTTTCTGATGATTATTTAGATTATTTGAAAGCTTTTGAACATAACCCGTATACAATTGCAATAAATAGCCCAGATACCACAATAGGTATTTGGCAAGCCGATGGACATAAAACTGTCACAATACGAACTTTGATAAAGGAAGGGTGCTTGGAAGTGAGCAAGAAAGAATTTGACGAAACAGATAGTTTCATGTATTCCCTTAGCTATGTATTAAAAGACTACCAATTAACGCAAGTAGTTTTCAATGACACTATTATAAATATCGTTTATGGCAAAACACCTTGTGATTTTTCGGTAATTAAGCCTTCAGGCGAAAGTATTGTTTTTGATTTTAATGACTTAGAAGACAACTCTGAATATATAAAACTTGAAAAAACTTTTCCTAATCGTACATTTTATATAACTATACTTCATCAAACAAATTGGCAGTGCGTTAGATACAAAAAGTATTTAGAGGGCATGAAATGAATTTTAGAATAAAGAAAAATTTTGTGATTAAGATAGCAGCATTAATTTTCATCTTTGCTTTTGTCTCATGCAGTGAACCAAAATGCAGACCATCCAGCTGCTACATAGATACGAAGATAACCCGCATCGACTCTAATGGAGTTACATATATGTGGGACACAAAAAAAGTTGGACCTGGGGATACAATACGAGCTATTTTTGATGGGACAATGAGAAATATTATCCGTGGCAGAAACGCTTGTTATTTTATGATAACGGAATCTCCTAGCAAAAGGTTTTCTTATTATTTGGAGACAGAGAAATTGCTTAATCAGAAACATGTTAAAGAGCTCCCTAAGGGACATTATGAAATACTGTTATTTATGCACAATGATTGTGCGCGGGTGGAGGAGGCTAGAAGACGTTATTTAGAAGGAAGAGATGAGGAAGAAAAACGAAGGGAAAGATGGGAAGCGCATGCTTCAGAAAGAAAAAAATTTCTAGATTCCATAAACGCTGAGGAATGGAGAAAGCCGGCACTTCTGCCATACTCGGATTCAAATGCGGCAAAGATATTAGATTATTTAGATAGACTACCTGAGTTGTAATAATATGAAAAAGCGCAAAAAATCCAAAATTATCAGATAATCATTATGTGGTGCGTTATCAAGAAGACAAAACCTCTCCTGTTGACCTGTGAAGTTAAAATAATATTAACCTTCAGCTTAATGTTTGGTATAAGCATTTTTGCAGATGTTTGTGACTTTGAGTATTCAGGAGAATTTTATGAAAGAAAATTAGGATATCCTCCATATTATTCTCCGCATGGTGATAGATGGTCTAGGCTTCAGAATCTTACAATAAATAATCCGGATACAGTAATATATACTAGATTAAATGGTGAAAAGGATATTACAATATATACTTTACTTGAGGATAAATGTTTAGAAACGAATGAAATAATGCTTGACAGCATGGGTAATTTAATAATATCTCGCCGTTATATAAAGAAGGATCATCATATACTGCAAATAACATTTGACAATGCTGTGTGGGATATTATTCATAGTAATACGCCTTGCAATTTTACGGTAGTTGAACCTTCAGGTGAAAAAATTACTTTTCATCTTGACGACGTGGAAAATATTTTTGAATATGAAAAACTTAAAAAGTTTCCCCATGTAGTTGAAGTAACTATAGGGGGGCAAATAGTAGAATGTGAGAAATATAAAAAATACAAAGAGTATTTAGTAGAATATTTAAAGGATATAGAGTGGATGGATCAATTTATTAGATGCTTGGATAAAGAGGAATCTTGTGATTAAATACACAAGAAGCTCAAAAAAAGAACTAAAAAATGAATAAGCACTCTCCAAAGTCAAGGCTTCCTGCTCCCAAGTTTACGGGCAAGCTGCCGACTCGTTCTAAGGGTTGCGAGTATGAGTTTGCACAGGCACTCCGTTCCCGCTCGGGAATGCTTTCCCTCTTCTGCTGACCCGTGAGGGCAGCCCAAATTAGATGAGCAAACAAGAGCCTGATACACTAAAAAGAACTATCTCCCTCATCAATTCATCGTAGCTTTCTGCTACTTGCCTGCGACGCAAAGCATGGCGACATTGTTGTAGGAAATAGCCGAAAGGAAAAATTAAGACCGCGTTTACTCTGGGTATGGGGAACTGCACAAAAAACGACTAAATTAGTCGTTCCTTATAAATACATTAGTTCCGTATTTATTCGTATTTATTCACTAAAAGACCTTGTATTTTTCTACCATATTTGTTATATTTGTTGTATAACAGGCGGTAGAAAATGATAGGAAAGTTACCACGGACCCAGCAGCGCAATTTGTTTCGCACCATGCTCAAGGACTTCATAGATCCCAAGCACGAGCTTGTCTTGCTTTCGGACAAAATAGACTGGCAATATTTCGAGAAAGAGTT
>JAITUS010000094.1 GCA_031286185.1 Rickettsiales bacterium | reverse complement strand
AAAAATAGATCATTTTAAGCCTTTTTGCTTGTTCCTCAGCCGGTACCCTGAACAGATGATACACCATTGAATATCTATCGAGTAACTTAACAGCATTCCAAAGCTTTTTCTTACCATCTTCTGTTGGTTTTGGAAAAATTTCTTTTATACGAATATCATCAAGAGCAAGATAAGCCATTATTTCCAGAATACTCAATGCTTCAATACCGCATTCTTTTCGTTTTATAGTCTCAATTGTAACATCCCATGTTGTAAAAATCGTTTTAGCATAACGATCCTCATTTTCATAAACTCCTTCTTTAAGTAATTTTTCTGGATGTTGTTGGTACTCCTTTAAGTAATCACTTATCTCAAATTTTCTATAATCCCTCAACTTTGATTCTTTATTTTTATTGCGAATATACGCAACTGCTTGTTTCAAAGCCAAAGGAAAATACTGTAGCTCTTCTGCTAGTTCTTCTATTTCCTTATCTTGTGAAGCGTTGTCTATATCTAAAAACTTCTCGACAAATTCCAAAGCTTCTGGTTTTTTGAATACATCCAACTTTATTACTTCCATTGCTACCTTTTGTCCTATTTCCCATTTTGTGTCACGAGAGGTAATTAAAACATAAGGTTTATAATTCAAAGAGGACGGCAAAAACTTACTAATATTCCTATATCCTTCAGCGTTATCAAAAATAAAAAGGCCTTTTACATCTTAAAAATACCTATATACATTTTCAGTGATAGGCTCGATTTCCTCTTCTGTAGTAGAAATTTTTGAATCTTCAGGTAACCTTTTACTTAACTCTCTAGCTAATCTTTTAAACGACTCTTCAAGATCTTTTTGTGTTTCAGCATTTATCCATATAACATTGCCATCATAATCTTTTCTATACTCATAAGCATACTTCCTAGCTAACTCACTTTTTCCTATTCCTCCAAGACCACCAATAACAACTACTTGTGATACTTCCGCTTGCTCATCTGTAGTTTTGTACAACTCTTTGTGTATCCTTTGTAATTCACTTCTTCTTCCAGCAAACGTTTTAACTGGATACCTCATATTAAGCCAAATAGGTTCTTTACGTGTTTGTTGATTATTTAAGACTTCTCCTATTTCATCAACCTTTCCTTCTATTCTCTCCACTCCTTGTCTTATCTCACTTACAGTACTGGCCCATAACTCTACTTTTTGGAAAAATTCTCTTCCTCCTTTTGGCGAAAGAAAATGTCCTTCCCTATCCTTCATCCAACCTAACACCATCATAAAAAACGCATAGTAAGCAAATTCATTGTCACTGAAGTACTTGAACTTCCCGGCTAATTCATTGCTTATCTCATCCTTCATCAACTCTTCCAGCTGACTTTCATTTGGCTGATTAACCGCAAACACTAGTTCATTTGAAAAGCCTTCTATCTCTTCATCGCTGACTTCTCTACCTACCTCACGCTTTATAAAATCCATATGTTGCTCTAGGTATTGAGGAATACTACCGTATGAATCATTAATTCTATATATTGCACCATTGCCCATATCCAGAAACTCATCTTGTGTATCTATTCTTATGACCGAAATTTCCTTTCCTTTATTCTCCCCACTCAACATCATTCTTAGCTTTCTTACTGGATGCAGTATCGAATCTGTGGAATCAAAATCAATATTTGTAGCAATAATAAAATCCTTTACTTCTCCCTCGAACTCTCCATTACTTTTGATTTTTAAATAAGCAACAAAGTATTTTCACAAGTTAAACTCACTATTCTTTGTTAACAAGCTACCCACACTGATTTTTTCGGTCCCATCTTGCTTATGTTTGACTTGTACAAACCTATGTACTATTGTCCCATTTTGCTCATACCGGGAAACAATATCGTCAAAACCTGCAGCTGACTCCATTTCTGTGGCTAAGCGGAAAGAATATCCTCTGTCCACTGCACGTTTGAGAAACAGCATTAGCCACTTTAGTTGGTAGATATCACCATGAAAAGACCGCTTTTTTTTCCCCAAGCAGGATAATATTCAGACATCCTCAACCTCACATAATTTTAAAAATAGTATCAGTAAATGGTAAAAAAGTAATAAACCCTGATACACAGATACCATAGCATAGACCTGGAAATATTTGCAAGATGTGCTGCCAAGACAAATCCTCTCAAGCTGCATTAAATGCCTCAGGTAGAGGTTGTCCATAAATACTTGATCTCATTATTAGGAGGTCAAATAAGCAACATTGCAGAGTTGTTTATTTGTGGGGTGAGAAAGGTTTGCATAAAACGCTCTCAAGCAAAGCAATTGTATCGTAGATTTTATTACGCAAAATGTTCTGTTTTATATGCAACCAAAGCCTCTCAACGGAATTGAGCTCAGGTGAGTATGGTAATAATCTCGATATTTTTAGGTACCTTTAAATTTTTCGACTTACTTCAGTATGGCTTTTTTTCCCGTTATTGTCCATCCGCTTTCTGTGTAATGGGAATTGGATAAATTGTTGCATATTGTTTTATCTAGCTTATCCCTGGGTT
>JAITUS010000049.1 GCA_031286185.1 Rickettsiales bacterium | reverse complement strand
GTCTCATGCTTGTGCCCCAGAGGTTGCCATTCTCTGAAGTGTGAAACATACATTATCTCCGATGTCTAGAGAAGATGGAATTTAACCATCACAAAACCACGACTATTCGGATCGCACGTTTATCCGTTCCTTGTGTAGTGGGAATGGCTTTGTTACATCGCTATCTATGATGGATTAAAGATAAAAAAGGTAGAGAATATCAGTAGCTTATTATTATAGCATTTATAGTAAGGATGGTCAGTGAGTACCTAAATTTGAGTAAAAGAAACTTTACTACCATTCACTAATCTAGCTAAAATTCAAGAATTTCAATGCTTTAGCTATTTTAAATAGAATTAAATTTATTAGTACAAACAATAAATTACTATTCTTAATTTTGATCAGATTGATTGCAAAAAAAACAAGATTTTCAATAGGTTGCTTATATAGTTGGCCTTTCATAAGCAGCAATGCAACAAAGCCATCCCCTCTCACTTCAAAAACTAATATTTTCTTTAATATGATCACCATTATGCTTCACAAATTAGCTCATTTTTAAGTTTGCAAACATGCTCTGACAAACAAGAATTAACGTAGTTTAAACTGCTATCAACACCTTGTATCTATCCAGTGCAGAACAGATGCATATTCTTTTTTAAAGCAATATCCTTAGTATCTAAAAGATCTGCATAGGTGTTCTTCCATGGCAATACTTTCCTGAGTAAGGCCTTTTCTCATTATAGGAACGCAGCCACTGATCAACATCTACTTGCAAATCTTCTAAAGAATTGTAAGTCTTTTTTCTAAAAAGAATGCGGTAACACTCGTCCTGCATAATTTTATGGAATCTCTCACATATACCATTTGTTCGTGGAGAACTGGTTTTAGTGCTAGAGTGGTCAATGTTTTCAATCCCCAAATATAGCTGATAAATATGGGTTTCAGGTTTGCCACAATATTCCATACCTCTATCAGTTAGAATTCGTAACAATGGAATTTTATGTTCATCAAAAAACGGAATAACTCTGTCGTTAAGAAAGCCTGCAGCCGTAATAGCTGTTTTTTCCACATACAATTTGACAAATGCGACTCGCGAATAAGCATCAATGAAGGTTTGCTGATAGATTTTTCCTATACCTTTGATATAGCCTATATAATAGGTATCCTGGCCACCTAAATATCCTGAATACTGTGCCTCAATTTCATCTTGTGCTTCTTTTTATTCTTTAGCTTTTTCTAAAGCAATACGTTGCCCTTCTGTTAAAATTATGCCACCTTGAGCTACTTTTGCTTCAAGTGCTTTTAATCTCTTTTCGAAAGTTTCAAGATTATGCCTTTTCCATACTGACCTTATCCCACCAGAAGATATTGAAATTCCTCTTTCTTTTAGTTTATTGGCCGCACTTTTTTGTCCGCATGCCGGAAGCTCTATCGCTATTTCTATAACTGCTTTTTCTATATGTTCTAGTACCCTATTTGTAAACGGTAACCTTTTTTTACCTATTTCATGCAATGCCTCTTCTTCTCCATTTTCATATAATTCCCCGAACTAATTAAATGTATCTCTAGAATATCCCTTCACTTTGCACGCTTTAGATACATTTTCTAGTTGCTTTGCAAGTTCCATTAAGCCTAACTTTGGTTTTATTATTTTTTCGTCATTCATAGATCAATAATTACCTCACTGATGTGATATATTTTTGATTCTACATCTTTTCTTGGTTAATTTAAGTATAAATTACTATAATTCTTTGACGGTCTTCTACTATCGTTATCAAAACGTAAAGAAAAGAGCTCAGAAACTTGCTGTGCAATACTGATTGGACTTTAGGTCTAGCTCTGACTACTATTGTAATCAGAACTTAATGTACTCCCTTTTATTTCTCCCGCCATATTTTGACTCCATTTATATCTTTATTATCAACCCTGTTCCACTTTAAACCCGGTGAAGTAAGATTTGTAAGATTAGCTTAACTCTTTTACATCTTCATCATCAATTTCTACCTATTTTAAACTAAGCTTTGTAATGCATATGTTGCCTTGTTAAAGGCTCGCTAGCTCTTTTATATTAATTGCAACATGCGCTACTACTAAGGCGTTACCTTTTACATATTGGCTATTTACCTTACTCTCCTATCTATGTGAATACTTTAACTAGCATTTTAGTAACTGTCACCTACTTTATATGGTGTTAACAAGCCACACAAGAATTTATAGAAAGAGCTCCACAAATCATACTACCTTCTTACTTTTTGATATAGCTTCGCTTTGCCTTTCGAGCTGTAAAACTTCTCCAATTGTTTACTCCATGATATCGGTATTTTGTTTTTCTTGCAGTCCATCAGTTCTAGATGACGGGGAACTCTGTTACATAACTGTTTAAAGAGCGAAGACAGAAGCCGAAGGACTCAAGCTGGGCAAGTAAAATTCAAGAAAGCTATAATTAAAGAGAAAATTTGGTAGAAGTGAGTAATGGTAAAAAATTTTTTATTGACTCAATTCCATTCCATCCCATAAACTTAATTTATTTTTTTATTAGTTCTCAACTAGGTACACACCTTTATGTAAATAAGGGTTAATAAAACGCGTCTTATATGGCTAACTTTGTTAAATTGACAAGCAAGCGTGAGAGGAGTTCGTTTTGGTACTGTTTGGGGCACTCTCACCTAATATAGTAAAAAGCTGATGCCCTTTTTAATAGTAGCAAATTGGAAGATGAATGGAACACGATCTTCGTTTGTCGACTTTATAGGCAAGCTTAACGGCAAGAGCAATGAAATTGCCTCTAGACTAGTGATTTGCCCACCTTTTACATCATTTCCAGATAACATAGAACTAAGCAATAATATTAGTATAGGAGCACAGAACTGCCATCATAAAAAATCTGGTTCTTACACAGGTGAAATCAGCGCAGAAATGCTGAAAGAATTAGGATGCACTTACGTAATACTTGGACATTCTGAAAGGACCAGCGAAACAGATAGTGAAATAAAGCTTAAATCAGAAACAGCAATAGAATCGGGCTTACACCCAATAATTTGTGTAGGTGAAAATGCAGAAGATTACAAGAGTGGAAAAACAAAGGAAGCAATAGAATATCAATGCAAAAACCGCTTGCCAACACATGGTGAATATACTGTAGCATATGAACCGATATGGGCAATAGGTACAGGACATGTACCAAGCAATGGTGCAATTGCTGAGGTAATAGAAGTGATAAAATCCTGCACTGGTAAAAAGCACGTTATATATGGTGGCTCAGTCAGTTCAGAAAATATAGAAAATTTGTTGAATATATCAAGTTTATCAGGAGTTTTAATTGGTAGCGCAAGCTTAGATTTTGATCGCTTTTATAAAATTGTACAACAGGTTGAAAAAGCCCATTAGTTCTGAAATCAGCAATTAAGCGACCTTGCATTGTACCCGTTTAGCGGAGTGGTAGAATGAGATAGATAATGTGCCCTAAAAGTAACCTTTACGGTTGCTTAATACTAATATCAATTCCCACTACACAGAAAGTGGATAAACAACAGTGGAAAAAAGCTATAGCGTCATCCAATAGAAACGAAAAAAACTACTTGACAACCTTCGCCAGTCTTGTTACCATAACAGCAAGGGTATTTTTGACTCAAAACTTGTTTTTGATCTGCAGGCTCAATGACAAAATTCAGTAAAAAACTCAGGGTATTTTTTGGCGGATTGTATCAAATTATAGCTGCTGCATGTCTTTTACATTTTTTCTACATTCAGCCAAATCGCGCTTAAACTAAGCGTCAGCAAATTATTATAGCGCCAATTTAAAGTATTATAGAGTTAAAACTCGCTACTCGGGGTTTCTTTGCCTTTTTTTTATTTGGTAAATTTCTTAAATGCTTATAGCTAGTTGCAATTTATGAACCAGGCAAAAAGGTGTCATTCCAGCGCGTGACGCTGAAATCTAGGAATTTTATCAAGTAGGTGAGCATAAAAATAGCCGTTTTACGTTAAAATACACATTTTTAATTATTATGGAAAAACTGGATCCCAGTGTTGGGGTACTGGGATGACAGGAGAAGGGACACTGGGATGACACCCATAGCCTTGTCATTCCAGCGCGTAACGCTGGAATTTAGTTTTTTGGTAAATTCATCGAAAATGTTGTATAGTGTGCTTGTTTACGATTAATTTTGCTGGATTCCAGTGTCAAGCACTGGAATGACAAAAAAAGGAGGCTCTGGGATGACACCATTGTTGACTGGCAAAACGATATCTTTAACTTGTTCTATTACCATTGGGATTTGGTGTGGGATTTCAAAAGAGGACTGTAGGTATTAGTTGTGTTGTTGGAATAAATTTTAGTAAAACTGCTATGTAAGTAAGCTACTGCTTATGAATTTCCTTATCAAGAAAAAGATGCATGGGCATTATTTAAATAATGCCCATGCGCTTTTAGAAGGGGCATATAGCACGTGTGCTAAAGTAGCACTACGTGCATATATAAGTTGTTTAAAACAATCTTTTAGTAAACAAGCTCTAATACATTACAAGGATTGTGATATGCGTCATAATAGTTATGACATGAGTTAAAATGATTATGACATGAATTAACAGCATAAGGCATGTGTGCAGGCGTACAAGGTGTATGCACTGGAAAAACTGGTGCTGGTAAATGAGAAGTCATACATTGTTGTTGTGGTAAAAAACCATGAGTGTAAATCATAATAGTCCTTTAAAAAATAATATTAAATTATTATAAGTTAAAATGATTAAAAAATTAATAATTTTAATTTTAAATCTAGCATAACAACTAACTTAGTTCCTCTTTTTACTTATATAATATTCATATCTATTGTATCTTCACCAATTTTGCATATAGTCCATCTTTGCTTATTAGAGAGTCATGAGTCCCTACTTCTTCTATTTCTCCGTGATTAATCACTATAATTTTGTCAGTTTTGAGTGCGGTTGATAGCCTGTGTGTGATTATGATCGTTGTTCTGTTTTGCATTAATTTGCTCAGTGCTTTTTGTACGAAGTTTTCACTTTTGTAATCAAGGGCAGAGGTTGCCTCATCCAGCACTAAGACTTGGGGATTTTTGAGTATGGCTCTCGCTATTATAATACGTTGCCTTTGTCCTTCGGAAAGTTTTAATCCTCTTTTCCCTACAAATGTGTCAAACTTATCGGGCAGCTTGTCAATAAATTCCATCGCATAAGCACTGATGGCTGCTTGTCTCACTTCCTCATATTCGGCATCTGGCTTGCCGTATAATATATTTTCCATTATTGAACAAGAAAATATCATGTGATCTTGCGGCACTAAACCAAATAATGACCTGAGACTACTTAGCGCAATTGACTTAATATTATGCCCATCGATAGTAATGCTGCCTTTGCTTGGATCATAAAAACGGAGCAGAAGCTTTAAAATGGTGCTCTTGCCACTGCCAGATGGTCCAACAATTGACACTGCTTGGCCTGCCTCTATGGAAAATGATACGTTACTTAACGCTGGCTTACCAGGCCGAGATTCATAAAAAAACGTTATGCCGTTAAACGAAATTCCTTTTCGGACACTGCAAATTTTTATAGGATCATCAGCATCTGCTATAGAGCTTTTCATATTCTTAAATTCAAATAAACGCTCTACTATCCCAAGACCACGTTGTAAGTCACTGATATTATCGCTCAGATTATTTACAGCTCCTGCTGCAAGTGCTGAATAAAATACAAATGAAGATAGCTCCCCAATAGTTATATTATTACTTAAGACTTCTTTAATACCAAAAAAGATTAAAACGATCAGTGAACCTATCACACATGAGATAACCAAAGTTACCAAAATAGCGCGCAAGAGTACTAATCTTATGTATGATTTCGATACTGAGTTTAGATGTTTCTTAAAACGGATTTTTTCATTTTCCTCTAATACAAACGACTTGATGGTTACTATGGATCTGAAATTTTCCTCACTAAGTGATGCAAGCTCACTCAGCTTACTCTGGGCAAAGCGTGCGTGATTGCGCACTTTTTTTCCAAGGGAAGTCATGATAATAAGTAGTATGGGTATTATCGCGGCCGCATATGCAGTTAGATGCAGATCTGTATATAACAACATGGCAACACTACCAATCAAAATTACAAAATTTCGCAATATGGTGAGTAGGCTGCTATTTATTATCGATTGCAACACAGAGGTATCAGTAATTAGTGCTGAGATGACATCTTGGACACCAGTGTTCTCAAAGAAACTTGGTTGCAAGTCGGTAACATTGTTATATAAGTCATATCTCATTCTTGCAATAACTTTTTCGCTGCCAATGCCAATGAAATACAATCTAATGAACGCAGTAAGAGAAACAGCTAAAACTATAAATATTGTAACTACCAGTTTAGTAGTAAAATCGTGCTCTGCGTCAGAATCAATTATGCTGCTCAAACCTCTACCGAAAAGGAGAATCGTTAAAGCTGAAAATAAAACTGCAATAAAAGCTACAATGAAATAATGTAGGTTGGGCTTTATGTAGCAAAATAATTGCCTAATATTAGATCGCATCTTATTCGAAGTCTCTAAAGCTAAGTATATGAATTTCAGTTTCAAGAGAAAGGAAAAAGGTATGGCTTTAGGTCTACTGATCGTACAAATGTTGTGATTTAACTCACAAAAAAGGCCAGTAGAACTGAAAAACATTTTGGGATAACATTCTTCTGATAATCTTACTCTGCCATAATCTTTTTTTCTTTTAACAAGTTTTGCAGCTCACCTCTTTCATACATCTCGCGAACGATGTCGCAGCCACCAATAAATTCTTCCTTTATGTATAATTGTGGAATTGTTGGCCAATCAGAAAACTTTTTTATGGACTGACGTATTTCATCATTTTCTAGCACATTGACACATTTAAACTTTACATTCAAGTTTTTGAGAATTGACACGACGAGTCCAGAAAATCCGCATTGAGGAAAGTCAGAAGTGCCTTTCATATAGAGCACCACATCATTTTCTGTTACATCTTTTTTTATTTGTTCAAATTTGTTCATAAGTTCACCTTAATTTTAATCACTAGTTTCTAACTGCAATGCATGTATAGACTGGCCTTCTAGCGCCTTATATACCATTTTATGCTGCTCTATCCTTGTCTTTCCAAGAAAGCACTTGGAGGTTATTTTCAAATGATAATGATCATTATCTCCAGCAAGATCATTAACTTCTATATCAGCACCTGGAAATGATTGTTTGATAATTTTCTCTAATTCATGAATTGCGATAACCATTAATTTACTTTAAATTACGATACTTTTATTATAAATCTAAAATTACTTTGCGCAACTGAATTATCGTGAAGACAATGAATTTAGCGTGCTGAGAGCACTCGCAAGACGAGATTTCAATTGATTTTCATATTTACCCCAATCTTGTATTGCCTTTTTGGCAACACCTGAGTGCACTGCAGCTTTTGCAACGGCAGGAGAAACTATCGAAATCAATCTTGGGTCAAACGGAGTAGGTATTATGTATTCACATCCATAGCTCATTTTACGACCACCATAAGCTGTAGATATCTCGTTAGGTACTGGCTCACGAGCAAGCTTTGCTATTGCACTTGCAGCTGCAATTTTCATTTCGTTATTTATTGTTGTTGCATGTACATCAAGTGCTCCTCTGAATATATAAGGAAATCCCATTACGTTATTGACTTGATTGTTGTAATCTGATCTACCAGTTGCGATTATTGCATCTGGCCTCACAGATTTTGCAAACTCAGGCCTTACTTCTGGATCAGGGTTAGCAAGAGCAAAAATAATCGGATCTTTACCCATGCTCTTCAGCATCTCTTCGCTTAGCACATTCTTTGCAGATAGCCCGATAAATGCGTCAGCGCCTTTTATTGCATCAAGTAGAGAACGTTCTTCAGTGTCAGTTGCATGTTTTTCCTTCCACTCATTCATGTCCTCTTTTCTGCCTCTATATATTACCCCTTGTTTATCACACAGCACTATGTTTTTAGCGCCCATAGATCTCAGTATTTCTAAACATGCAATACCGGCTGCCCCAGCGCCATTCATGATGATCTTAACGTCTTCTAATTTCTTTCCTGCAATATCAAGAGCATTTTCTATGCCGGCTGCAACAACCACTGCAGTTCCATGCTGATCGTCGTGGAATACTGGAATGTCCATTAATTCACTTAGACGTTTTTCTATTATGAAACAATCGGGAGATCTTATATCCTCTAAATTTATCCCTCCCCAACTTGGTTCAAGATATCTTACTGCGTTGATGAAATCCTCTACATTTTCCGTGCCAACTTCTATATCGACTGCATCGATGTCAGCAAAACGCTTGAATAAAACAGCTTTGCCTTCCATAACAGGTTTTGAAGCAAGAGGTCCGATGTTGCCAAGTCCAAGCACTGCAGTGCCATTTGAAATAACAGCAACACAGTTGCTCTTTGCCGTATAATCATAAACTAGATCAGAGTTTTTAGCTATTTCAATGCATGGAGCTGCAACTCCAGGGGAATAAGCAAGTGACAAGTCATACTGGGTAGATAAGGGCTTTGTTGGCAAGATAGATATTTTACCAGGATTATTGCCTCCACTGTGATACTTAAGCGCTTCTTGTTTTGTGGTATGATTTAAATCGTCATTCATCATTATATCTTGAGCTCATAATTTTTAAGTATATGGAATTTTTATAAATATTCAATTGCAAACTATCAGCTTGTGAATTGCACTCCACTTCTGTATAAGTTTACCATACCGCACTAAAGTTACACTGCATGTTTAAGAAAAACTTGCCTAATTTACTGACAATTTCTCGTGCGCTTGCAGTACCAGCAATAATATTAAGTTTTTATATAGAAAATAAATATGCAAACTTGATAACAACATCAATCTTTATATTTGCATGCATTACAGATTTTTTTGATGGTTATCTAGCACGTGCGTGGAAAGTCCAATCAAAATTTGGCATGCTATTTGATCCAATTGCTGATAAACTAATAGTGGTTTCAACAATAATGATGCTGGTTTATAAGCATAAGATCAATGATTACACGATAATACCATCAGTTATCATCGTTTGTCGGGAGATATTAGTTTCGGGTTTGCGGGAATTTCTGATCGCTACAAACGTTAGCCTACCTGTGAGCAAAGCTGGAAAAATTAAAACATTTCTGCAGATGCTTGCTGTAGTGGCATTAATAATGGACGACTACGAAATAACCCAATATATAGGTGCAATTTGTTTGTGGGTTTCAGCCATTATAACTATGTGGTCAGGCTATAATTATGTCATGGCTGGCATCAAGCAGATTGACTGAATTCCTTGAGAAACAATTAATATACAAATAGTTAAGATTTTAATAAAATTGACTAAGTAATTGAAATCATGTATAATATACTAGTTTATAAGTTAGTTGGGTTTATATGACTAGTATTACAAGTAACCCTGGTACTAATTCTAAAAGACTAAAAGATAAAAAAAATTCTGAAATGGAAGATTTTTTTCAGGATTTTTGGCCGACAGTTGATCTAGATGTCAAAAAAGAAAGGCTCAAACAAGAACTATTAACACTGAAAAAAAGAGAGCTATATAGACAATACGTATCATTGGCAACAATGGCCCCATTTGCATTGCTGATGGCTATTGAGCTGGAAAAAACATGCAGCGATCAGGTATTGCTTGGCGTTATAAGTGGTGCACTAAGCCACACTATATTACCTTTCACAGCTTTATCTCTTATTTGTACGCCATATTTAATTTACAATAATAGGAAGATAGCTCAAAAGGAACAGGAATTGAAGAATCTTGAAAATGGCGAAGTGGTAGAAAAAGAGAAGATAGATGTTCCTCATACCGTTGATGATTACTTTAACTACGCTGATGCTGCTTTAACTATATTAGTTATTGTAGCTAGTATAGTTAGCGAAGCATTGGAACAAGGAATAATAGAAGATGTAGCTTTTTCAATTTCTAGCCTATTTTACTTTGTAGCAAGCGCTAATTTCTTCTATTGTGAGTACAAGAAGGGCAAAGAACACGAGGTAGACAAAGAGCAAGAGAATTCTAACCTTGATGAAAAATCTAAAAAAAAGGCTAACAATATGTCTGTTGCTAGTTTAATATTTGCTGGTTCTTCTATAATGTTAATAAGGAGAATAATGTTAATAGCATTAGCATCATTCTTACATCCTGCTGTTGGACCCGCTTTGGGTTTAGTAGGCATCACTCTTTTGATGGCAGGAAGTGGGCTGATCACACATCTTTATAAGAGAGAGTTAAAGAATGTAGAAATCAGAGGTATGACAGGTGCTGTTGTGGGCAATGTAGAAGGAGGAGATGGTAGCTCAAACCGAGACGGACTGTTTGCATAACCCGAACTAAGCGGAAAAAAGGCAAAGAAACCCCGAGTAGCTAGTTATTCTCTATCTATCTTATAATATTGGCGTTTTTTGATGTATCAAACGACTTATAAGCGCGTTTCAGCTCGTATAGGTAAAAAACCAAAGTTTTAAAAGACATACGGTGCACATAGTGCAAAAATTTAAACATGAGACGCCAAATAAAAGAGTTTAAAGAATCTAGTTATAAGGTGGGAAATGCCAATTCTTAGGCGACAATGTGAATACTTCAACACCGTCTTTTGTTACCCCAAGCGTATGCTCAAACTGTGCAGAAAGTGAAAGGTCACGTGTTGTTACTATCCAGCCATCTAGCTTACTGAGCAGAGTTTCATGTTTTCCAGCGTTGATCATTGGTTCTATTGTAAAAAACATGCCTTCCTTTAAGACAAGATCTTCATCTTTATCATAAAAATGCACCACATTTGGCGGAGCATGAAAGACTTTTCCTATACCATGTCCACAATAGTTACGTACAATAGAATAGCCAAAATCTTCAATATATTTCTCTATAGCAAGCCCAATTTCATTTAACTTATTACCAGGTTTAACTTGTTTAATCGCTTCCATCAATGCGCCGTAAGTAGCATCACACAAGCGTTTTGCCTTTATTGACGGCTTACCAGCCCAAAACATACGACTTGTGTCGCCATGCCAGCCATTTAAAATCACCGTGACATCGATATTCACAATATCTCCATCCTTAAGCGGCTTATCATCAGGAATGCCGTGACACACAACAGCATTTTTTGAAGTGCAAATCGATTTGGGGTACCCTCTATAGTTCAATGGTGCTGGAATTGCGCCTGCTTTGATTATAAAGTCATGACATAAATCGTTTAACTCATTAGTTGTTACTCCTACTTCTACGCGCGGTGCAATGAAATCAAGAGTTTCAGCTGCTAACCGGCCAGCTTTTCGCATAAGCTCAAAGTCTTCCTGTGAATGTATAGTTATGTCCATATGTCCATATTTCCATATATTATTGTAATTATCATACACATTTTTGTGCAGAATTAACAGCTGTGTTTATAGCCTGCCATGTCATCAAAGTAGTCCCCATAGGTTCTAGTGTCAAGCGTATAACTGCATGAACATTGTGATTTGACTAGCCGTCATCCAATAGAAACGAAAAAACTACTTGACAAATTCTAAGAACCTGTTTAAAATCTTCGTAGTAGGAGAGAAATGAAGGAGAGAGCAATCATCTGTAAGCTAGTGTTGAGTTTCCGCTCGCAATTTTTCCACAATCGTCTGCATTTTTCTAACCAAGCAAAAGATCTCTCAACAACCCATCTTTTTGGCAATACGACGAAAGTGTGTAA
>JAITUS010000116.1 GCA_031286185.1 Rickettsiales bacterium | reverse complement strand
TTTTGCAACACAAATAAAAGCTATCATTGGTGCAACTGTTGAAGTAATAAAGCGAAGTGAGTTACACACTTTCGTCGTATTGCCAAAAAGATGGGTTGTTGAGAGATCTTTTGCTTGGTAAAAAAAATGCAGACGATTGTGGAAAAATTGCGAGCGGAAACTCAACACTAGCTTACAGATGATTGTTCTCTCCTTCATTTCTCTTCTAACTACGAAGATTTTAAATAGGTTCTTAGAATAAAGTGGGCTAAATAAGATGTAATGTGGTTGATTTGTTAACACTTTGCACGCTTTTAGGCGAAAAACAGATCATTTAAAGCCTTTTTGCTTGTTCCTCAGCCGGTCCCCTGAACAGATACCTTTCCTATTTTGTTAGGGTTAACTGTGAGGCGCTCTTTTATGGCTTTTTCAACTCTCAATCTTATTGTTTTTGGGAGAGCTGGAAGATCCGTTTCTGTAACATCCTTTAGAAATTCAATTTTGTAGGGCTTTATTCCCACTTAACATCTTCAAGCTTAACTCTTTCTGCACCTGAGCGTTTAGCAGCAAGCTCAGCTAGTGCCATATCTTCCTTCTCAATTTCAATTGCTTCTTGCATTAGCTCTTGTGCCAGACCTTGAATGGACTGGTTTTTATTCTAGCCAACTCAACAAGATACTCTGAAATTTTATTGTTAAAAGTTATGCTGAATTTTGAGTCTGCCATATGTTTTACCAAAACCTACTACAACAATTATACAACATTTTCCTGAATTTTTCAATAAAAGAAATTGCCTATATGTAAAAAGGATTTTGTGCACCTGTGTTGACAAATAACTAAAGATTTGCCATATATTATAATTGGCTTTTGCTAAGGAGAAAAGGTACAGAAGTTAATATAGTATTACAAGATATCATTAGGAATAAAGAAAACTGTGGTAAGTGTCACGCACAGGGATGACATCAACAGATTTAAATAACAAAGAAATAGAACATGGTAAAGTGGCTAGTATCTAATCAGCTTATTGATTATAACCATGCTGTAAAATTCATGGAAGCAAAAATTCAAAGAATTTACGATAGTTTATCTGATGAGCTAGTATGGTTACTCCAGCACCCTCCACTTTACACAGCAGGGATCAGTGCAACAGATGACGACATTGTTGAAAAATTATTCCCTGTATATAAAACAGGCAGAGGTGGTAAATACACATACCATGGCCCGGGGCAGCGCATTATATATTTAATGTTGGACCTCAGAAAAAGAAATAAATGCGATATAAGACTATATATTAGAGACCTCGGTAATTGGATCATAAATGTTTCAAAGCACTTCAGTATATTTGGAGAATTTAGAGAAGATAGAATAGGTATTTGGGTGAACAACAGCGGAATAGAAGAAAAAATAGCAGCTTTCGGCATTCGTGTAAGAAAATGGATAACTTATCATGGCATAGCACTTAACGTTTCCCCAGATCTTTCTCACTACCAGGGCATTATTCCTTGCGGGCTGAAAGATTATGGCATTACATCAATGAAAGAACTAGGAGTTGAAGTTCCACTTTCTGAATTGGACGACATACTAAAAAAAGAGTTTTATAAGATATTTTAATGCATTCCGTTATTGTTTACATTTTACACTTCATCTTTGTTTTGTGTATTAACACGGGTGTCTATGCAGTTGATCAAGTTGATATTATTGCTCCTTCTTCGAAGGGGAAAGAGTCAGATCTAACTACCATAAAAGAATATGTAGAAGCCTTGGGTTTTTATCCCCATATTTCGGAGAAAATATACAGTAACGATAATCCATTCTACTCTAACTCCGATGAATTTAGAGCAAATGATTTGATTAGTGCCTTAACCGACGATAGCAAAATAATTTGGTGCATTAGAGGAGGAACAGGAGCTTCTCGGTTAATTCCTTATCTAGAAAGATTGCCCAATTATAAAAAAGAAAGAATTGCCCAAAATAAAAAAATTCTCATAGGCTATAGCGATATAACTGTCTTACACATCTATCTACAAGCTAAATACGGTTGGCAAACTCTTCACGGTACCATGTTGGAAATGATAGTAAATAACTCCATTTCTGAAAGCTCTGTTGAAAAATTAAAAGAGTTAATTCTGAACAAACAAGATTCCATTAGATTTGATAACTTAAAAATAATCGACAATGGTATTAAACTAAAAAACGGCAGATTAGAATCTAAAATTGTTGGTGGTAATACGACTTTGGTTGAAAATAGCGTAGGAACTGCTTGGCAAGTAAACGCAAAGGGCAAGATTTTATTTTTAGAAGACATAAGAGTTTATCCATATGCAATGGAACGCAGTTTAGATCACCTAAAACAAGCTCATATTTTCGATGGAGTGCAAGCGGTGATTTTTGGTAGCTTTACTAATACCGGTAACGATAATCTTATTGAAATTGTAAAAGAGAGATTTGCAAAAAGTGTCAACTTTCCGGTGTTCACAATTCAAGGAATAGGCCATGGGTATACAAACGATCCCTTACCTCTTAACACCCACACTACCATCGGCATTCAAGACGAGAAAGAAGGTCTGTTTTTTATGGATGTGCAGAATTTACAGATTGATCTACCTGTATCACGGTAGAATGGATGCACAATGTTAGTGTCATCCGAGTAACCTTATGCGTGACACTATTTGTTGTTTCAGCAACTAAAAATATTAAGAAATTCACCAAACGGGAAAAAGGCAAAAGAAGCCCCGTGATGGCTTACTTCAAAATATATTGGTAGATAAGCGGTTAACTCGTAATTTCTTCTTTGAGTTGTACAATTTTAGCTCTAGGAAGACCAGTAGTTTGAGCTATGATATCAATAGAAACTCCTGCTTTAAGTAGGTTTAGCAACTTCAAATTCCCTTTCTTTTCTGCCTTTTTCATGGCCGATTTGGATGCCTTCTTGTCTGCCTCTTTCTTCTCCAACCTTAACACCCTCATCAAATTTTTGAGCGAAAGCAGCTATCTCATCCATTAGAACCTGTTTAAAATCTTCGTAATAGGAGAGAAATGAAGGAGAGACAATCATCTGTAAGCTAGTGTTGAGTTTCCGCTCGCAATTTTTCCACAATCGTCTGCATTTTTCTAACCAA
>JAITUS010000025.1 GCA_031286185.1 Rickettsiales bacterium | reverse complement strand
TCTTCGAGATTTTAAACAGGTTCTTAGAATAAAGTGGGCTAAATAAGATGTAATGTGGTTGACTTGTTAACACTTTGCACGCTTTTAGGCGAAAAATAGATCATTTAAAGCCTTTTGCTTGTTCCTCAGCCGGTCCCCTGAACAGATACCAAACCGTGATTCATCGAAGAAAAACAGCTCTTTTTCAGGATGCTTGCCAATAATCTCCTTGAGATTTTTTTTAAATTCCTCTTGTTTACCTTTATCTTGTCCTGTATGTACTGGTCTTGGTGTAATATATGAGAATTTCATTCTTTGCATACTGCGGTGTACTGTAGACTTGCTGATATTCAACCCAAATTCTTCCTGGATTCTTATTATTACTTCTTTAATGGTAATGTTGGGATTTTCATGCTTCAATTTGTTCACGTTGACTTTGATTCAATATAGTTTTTCTACAACGCTGAGGAGGAGCAAACAATTTTTCTTCTCTGCCAGATTTTAGGTGCTTTATCCATGTAGTCAGTGCGGTCCTTGAAATGCAATATATCTTTGCCACGGCTGTTATACTGCTTTTTTTTTGCTGCAATTACAGCATCTAGTTTTTTTTTGCAACATATGCGTTGTTTCTTACCTTCTTCAGCATTTTTCTTACTGATTCTACCACCTTTTCATCCAATAATTTTGATCTTAATGCCATTTAAACCTCGACTATTTTACTTACTTCAGTATGGCTTTTTTTCCATTATTGTCCATTCGCTTTCTCTGTAATGGGAATTGGTATAAGATTCACTGCCAGTAGTTCCCAGTATAGCTTAACCTACAAGGGTTGGTATTAGCTGCTCTTAAACTGTAACTAACTTTAGCCTGAACGTTAAGAAATTTACCAAGCAGAAAAAAGGCAAAAGAAACCCTGTTAGCTAGTTATTCACTATCTATCTTTTAAATTAGCGTTTTTTACTGTCTTAAACGCTTTAACAAGCGTATTTTAGCTTATATTAGATAAAAACCTTGAAAGTTTATAAAGACGTGAGGTGCACATAGTGCAAAAAATTAGACATAAGACGCCAATTACATTGAGTTTTTTGTCATTTTATCTGCACAGACTGAAGATAAATAATAGCTTTAGTACTATGATAATGGGGTTGGCGAGATTTGTCAAGTAGTTTTTTTGTTTCTATAATTTGTTATTTCTTCAAACTCATCAATTAAAGTTCTCATGTCTTGCGGTAAATCAGAGCAAAAGTCCATATATTCCTTACTCTTTGGGTGATATAATCCTAGCTTATAGGCATGTAATGCTTGTCTATTGAAGCTACGGATAAAATCGGAGCTTTTAGCGTATTTTGCACTTTTACTACTATTTTTCCCATACACTTGGTCGCCAACTATGGAATGCCCTATGTGACTCATATGTACTCGAATTTGGTGTGTTCTGCCTGTTTCCAAAACACATTTGACTAAGCTTGCTTGTCCTACAACTTTCTGCACCGAATAATGGGTAATTGCCAGTTTTCCTGTGAGTTTCGTTACACACATCATTTCTTTATTGCCACGTTTTGGAGCAATATTAGTTTTTATAGTTCCCTGGTTAGAAGGCAATATTCCCCAAGCTACTGCTAAATATTCCCGCTTTATCTTGCGATTTGACAGTAATTCAGACAAAAAACTATGGGCTTCTTCATTTTTTGCAGTTACCATCAGTCCACTAGTATCTTTATCAAGCCTATGAACAATTCCTGGTCTTACATAGGTATATGGGATTTTACCAAGGTGAGCAATAACTGCGTTCAAGAGCGTATCATTGTTTGTTCCGGCACCTGGATGCACTGTTAATCCACTCTGTTTATTGAGGACCATAATGTCCTCATCTTCGTAGATAATATCAAGTTTTATGTCGTGATTAGGTTCAATTGATGTGGATTCATTATTAGAAGTAAGATGCACCACATATTCCTCACCTGGTTTTACCACGTGATCATTATCAATTATGGGAATGCCAAGTAGTGTTACCTGCTCATCTTATATCAATCTCTGGGCTTTACTGCGTAATATGTTGCACTTTTCAGCGATATAGGTATCCAACCTTAATTTTTCCTCACCACTGTTAATATTTAAAGTTTCACCTATGTCAACTACCCCACGCACGCTGCTTCAAACGCTGCTTGAATATCTGGATCTACAAAATCAACTTTTGTACTAGGAAGATTGCCCTGTTTTTTAATATGGCAAATTGTCTGGGAACCGTCTTTCCAGTGGATTATTATCTTGTTGTTAAGATTCCGCAACGTTGCCTCAACCTTTTTTTCTTTATTGTCTTTTTCTCCCAGCTTAACGGATTCTAATACGTAATATAAAAATTCTCTTGGTTTGCCGTTGATTTTTTTTCCCATTTGTTTGTTTTTTCTAGCTTAGATTTTTTTGCTCTAACTTTTCCTTCTTTTGCTGTAGCTTATTTTGTTCTGCTTCTAGCTCTAACTTTCTAACTGTATCACGTAGTTTTTTGACTTTATCTTCTAATTCTAATAGTTTATTAGTATTATTTCCGTTTTTAGCTCCTGAATCAGGCACACTTGGTTGGGTTTGTTCGCTTTTTAACTTTTCTAGTGCATCATTTATTTCTTTTAATTGTTCTTGCCGTTCTGTTTTCTCCTTCTCTAGATCTACTTTTAACTTATCTAGCATGCTAAGGAGCTCGTCATTGCCAGACTGTGTAGTTGGTCGAAACCGCCCTATAAGCCATCCGAAAAGCCGGTTTAGTTCAAATCGCTCAATCTTATCTTTAGCAATTTCAATAGCGCTCTTCAACTCAGAAAAAGTACTTGTAATATCCAATGAATTTGCTTTATTTGTTAATTCTTTAATGTTGTTTAAAACTCCTGAGAGTTCTGTACGTAGCCAATCCAAATCCTTTTTGATATCCTCCCTAATTTCTTTGAGATGATTAAGAGCTTCTTTAATCTCTTCATTTGCAGGTTCTAAAAGCTTTTCATCAATAGATGTTTTAGCTTCATTTAAGAACTTCTCGAATAGACTACTTATTTTATTTGTGAAACCGGTAAAGTGTCCATCAAGTAATTTTATTAATCGAGACATTGGATCATTCTCCTCTTTACTCTCAAATTTATTTTCCATTACCGATACAACGCTACCTTTATCTGCATGGAAGTAGAATATCCTCATTATCGAATCTTTTAACGGTATTACATGCGTTATCTACTTCATTATTTCCTAGTTTACTTAATGTTACGCATGCACCAACAATAGCTATCACACCCACTGCTGCAATGAAAGCCCATTGTTTCCAGCTTTGAATATTGGCAAAGCCAAATTTTGCCAATGCACCAACTACAGTTAGATCACTTAACACATATGGTACAGTAAGCAAAACAATTTTATTTCTATTCTCTTGTCTTTTGTTTTCCAATACTTCTCCCTGTCTTCCAGAAATTGGTAAGACTATAGAAAAATTTTCTTTTTTGTTGCCTATAAGGCTCGTGTCTGGAACAATTTCTATTGTCAATGCATTTTGAGCAATCTCATTTATTCCATCACTTTCTCTGCCTCTAATCTTTATATCTATTGTATTCTTGCCATTCTTTAATATTTCATCTTTGATCTCTTGTTTATTTATGTGTTTTATAACAAGAGAGGTTAATAAAATTGTTCCAAGAATAATAGAAGCAAGAGCATAAGCTGGCATTGCTCTTGAATTAAGAATATTTGTAATGAAGCTCATATCATGACTAGTTACTGTGACTGCAGCAACATAAGCTAGAGAAAATTGAAGCCAAGCATTCACAGCTACTATAGGTAGGGTATTATTTACAGAATATTTCTTTGTTGCACGCCATATTTTAGTAGGGTACCCAGTAACAGCTACATCATGATTTATCTTGAAGTTAAAAGAATTGTTTGTAGCATCTAGGTTCATAAATTTTCTTACATCTTAATTAAGTTAATTATATATTAATAACACTTTAAAAGCAAGCTTTTTAACTTAAAGTCGCATGCCAAGGCCTGTTGGAGTGCACTTTACTAATCTTTATGTCACTATTTGTTAACCAAACAGAATGTGTGCCATATGTTTCTAAATCAGCGTATCTAATAGCTGTAGTATTACAAACTGGATAGTCGAATTTGCTTAACTGAATTATTAAGTCAACTTTATCACAACTTTCTACAACCTCTTCTTTTTTATAAGCTAGTAACACTGATTTATTATTCCCTTTATTATATATGCAGCCATAATCACCACATTTTAGCCTTTTGTTATTGAATTTAGTATGATTTAAAATTTGATTCTGCCCGTTTTGCTTTGCCACGTTCTGGCAACAAAGTTCCCATTTTCTCTAGTGAGAGAATATAGCAAGTTATCACTCTCCTTTACTGCAACATTATCAGCACTGACTAGAATGTCAGGAGTTCTATACATAGCACTAGAGAAAATACCCAGTGCAATAAAAAAAATTCCAAAGAAACGCCAATTTCTTTCCCACAAGCACAGCCACAATAACCCAAGTGTTGTTATGATAACTGATGAGGCAGGGAAAGCGCGAATGGGAATAACCAAACACTTAAGACTAGCGATTGCATTTGTTATATACAAAACACCGTCAATTGGACGCCCTATGAGCGGCACTATAATCCACTCAATGCCTAAAGGAATCAATAAAACATAGATTATTCCAAGCGGAATAATAATCAATGTAACTATTGGTTAGCAATTAAATTTGTGATGATGCCGCTGATTGAAAGATAATTAAAGTTGTATATTGTGTATGGAACAGTCGCTGAGCTTGCTATTACTGAGCTGATCATTATTGATACAAAGTATTTCACTACTTTTATTTTGAACAGCTTGTTGGCATTAATCTGATAACTAGCAACCAGTGCCAAAACGGCAGAAAACGACATCTGAAAGCCGGGCTTTAAAATCGCTTCTGGTTCTATTATAAGTATCATCGAAGCAGCAAACGCAATTGCTATTAATTCCCGATATTTCCTCTCTATGTATTATTGCAACAAGTACCAAGATCACCATAATATACGCACGCTGAGCAGAGATTTGCATACCGGTGACCAGCAGATAAAATGTGGTTGGCAAAATGGTGAAAAATGCAGATATTTTCTTGGTGTTATACTTAAGAGTTAAAGTTTCAGATATTACAAATAAATTACGAAACACTATAAAAAACAGGCCAGCAACGAATGATAAGTGCAGACCAGATATAGCAAACAAATGTGCTATGCCTGAATCTCGTATTGCATCCATAGTTCTTTAGTCTATTCCGTCTTTTTTACCGATCAGTAATGCGGATATTATGTCCGCATGTGGTTTTTTGATATTTCGCTACAGGGTTTCATAAATATATTGACAGAAAGATTCTATATACTCTTGAAATTTCCTTGCTTCAGCCTTTTTATACAAAGCTATTTTGCTTGTTGCAAAGCCTGTAGCACTTATTTTCTGATAATATGCTATTCTTGCAAAATCATATGCATACTCCGAGGGTGCGATCTTTAGAGGGAAGAGTTTTGCTGACAATTTTATTTGATCGCCTATTTCCACGCCTTCTTCCACTTTAGTTCTAACTGATATTCTTATGTTGTCTAAAGCAATGTGGTCAGCGTGTGACGCTGGAATCTGTGTATTTTTTTTCTGGATACAAGTGTCGGGGCACTGGGATAACAGAAGGGAGTTTTTCAACAGAGAGCAGAAACTGTCTATATGAGCCCTTATTGCTAATATCCTTCACTGTAGCAACGATATTTTTTGCATGCCTCTCTTTATCAAGAATTTGAGTATCAACTGAAGCTGCTCTCAGCTTGCTGGCTGTAAATCCTATAAGCACTGCAATCAAGGCGATACGTAATATCACGTACCTTTTGTACAATATTGCAATCAGAATTAGTATAGATAAAAGCAAGAGAAAATAGATGTAGTAAAAACACAGCTTGGTTCAGAGCTTAAAGAGAAATAGGTCAAAATTCCTACACACTGACATACGGGAAACCACAGTATCAAGTTATATTTCTCGCTGCGTAGGTTGTTACGTATATAACTAACTATTATGTCAGAAAAAGTTAATAAATACACAAAATATACACCATGGGTGATTTTATTCTTTTATTTTCTATTATTGTATATATAATAACTAAATAAACAACGACGCGGGGTGGAGCAGCTCGGTAGCTCGTCAGGCTCATAACCTGAAGGTCGTAGGTTCAAATCCTACCCCCGCAACTTGATTCGGTCGTCATCCAATAGAAACGAAAAAACTACTTGACAACCTTTGCCAACCCCATTACCATAACAATAAGGGTATTTCTGACTCAAAACTTGTTTTTGATCTGCAGGCTCAATGATAAAATTCAGTAAAAAAACTCAGGGTATTTTTTGGCGGATTGTATCAAATTATAGCGGCTGCATGTTTTTTACATTTTTTCTATATTCAGCCAAATCGCGCTTAAACTAAGCGTCAGTAAATTATTATAGCGCCAATTTAAAGTATTATAGAGTCAAAACTCGCTACTCGGGATTTTTTTGCCTCTTTTTCTTATTTAGTAAATTTCTTAATATTTATAGCTAGTTGCAATTTATGAACAAACATTTGTTTTTATAACAAATGGTGTCATTCCAGCGCGTGACGCTGAAATCTAGGAATTTTATTAGGTTAGTGAGCATAGAAGTTATGTTAAAATGCACCATTTTTATGGAAAACTAGATTCCAGTATCAAGCACTGGAATGACAAGAAAAGGAGGCGCTGGGATGACATCATAGGGGCTGCTTGCATGACGCCATTAGTTGCAGGCTTAAAGGAAAACATCAACTGGGTTTGTAGTCTATCACTACCGTATTTGCAATTTTATCATGAAAAGCTTGTCTATGTTTATCATCTACTGCACATACTAAAACTAGGATTAGTATAGCTAAGAATAAAATAGGATTGCAAAGTGGTATACAGTAAATTATGAAAAAAGCGATAGCCCTTTTTATTGCTTGTATTAGAGTGATCTGCTCAAGTGTATCTTTGTCTCTCACACGCATGCTAAATAACAAGTGTCCTGGAGTGCCGCCAAATTTTACTAGCATGAATATGTGAAATACACATGGTATCATCAAAAATAAAGAAAATACAATCGTGGTAATTACAATTATTGCCCCCATGATCCCTTTTATTGCGTGTGTGAGTGAGAAACCTACCGCTACCAAAACAAACGGTATTACAATAAGTAAAATACAATCAACTATGAATGCTAGAGTACGCCTTGTCATTGTTGAGTAGTTTACTTTTTTATCCATACATTGCCTATTAAAGAAAAGTGTTAGCTAGATTTATAATCTATCACTACTGTTTTTGCAATCTTGTCATACACAGTCTGTTTGCGCTGATCAAATACTGCAAATAATATAACAAAATTGGTAGAATGGAAGCCAAACCGAAAGCTTGAGATGAGGAAAGCATACACCAAAGAACTCCACTCAAAACACACCTTATTGTTGCTTGCACTGTAGTAACATTTTTAAGCGTATTTGCGTCTTTTACGTATATACGCACAATAGCTTCCCTGGAGTGCCACCGTATTTCATTATCATAAAAATGCTAAACGCTAGATGTATTATAAGGGACACTGCTGCAAGGATCATTATGCGAGTTGTTATAGTATGATAAAATTCTTCTATATTATCTAACGACGTATCTGTTCAGGGGACCGGCTGAGGAACAAGCAAAAAGGCTTTAAATGATCTATTTTTCGCCTAAAAGCGTGCAAAGTGTTAACAAATCAACCACATTACATCTTATTTAGCCCACT
>JAITUS010000136.1 GCA_031286185.1 Rickettsiales bacterium | reverse complement strand
CGTCAGCAAATTATTATAGCGCCAATTTTAAGTATTATAGAGTCAAAACTCGCTACTCGGGATTTCTTTGCCTTTTTTTCGCTTGGTAAATTTCTTAATATTTATAGCTAGTTGCAATTCATGAACAAACATTTATTTTTACAACAAGTGGTGTCATCCCAGTGCATGACGCTGGAATCTAGGAATTCTATCAAGTAGGTGAGCATAAAAGTAGCCGTTGTACGTTAAAATATAACATTAATTATTATGGAAAGACTGGATCCCAGTGTCGAGCACTGGGATGACACCTTGTATTTGAGGCAAAACCGGTTGTAATGCTTAACACACTGTCTTTGCAAACAAATGTTCGTGCAGATGCGAGCTCAACTTACAGGCATCAAAAAAGTTCTTTTTTAAAAAACTTAAGGTATAATATAGGTATTTGATATCTTTTATAGTGATTATGCTGAGTTTAAGCTGCCTTTATGGTGACAATGCGGAATTTGTGGAAGAAATGTATAACCGCTATTTGCGGGGCGATAAATCAATCGGAGAGGATTGGTACAGAATTTTCTCAAGCAATTTAGAAGCGAGTCAAGCGAAGCCTTGCAGCGTGCAGCATGTAGCCAAGGCGGACAATTCAACTTCTGATCTGGCAAATTTTTTCAGATCTTACGGTCATTTTTTCGCAGATCTTAATCCGTTATCACCAAATGTAAATAAAGAAATAGGTTATCAGAAACATTTGAATATCTCTCCAACGCATGACGCTGGCACCTATAGAGATATTTACTGCAAGAATATCGGTTTTGAATTTATGCATATCTCCTCTTATGAGGAGAGAATGTGGCTGCAGGAGAGAATTGAAAACCAGACCTATACGCTGAGCTCTCAGGATAAAAAAGAAATACTGAGGCACTTGGTCGAATCTGAGATGTTCGAACAGTTTCTCCATATGAAACTCCCTGGATATAAGCGTTTCTCCATCGAAGGTGGAGAGTCAGCTATTGTTGCAATTGAGAGAATTATTAATGATTCTGCGGCTTTTGGCATTGAAGAAATAGTTCTTGGCATGGCACATCGCGGACGACTCAGTGTTCTGACCAAAGTTATGGGGAAAGAATATGCGGCAATGCTTTCTGAATTTCAAGGTAACCTTGCATACCCAAGTGGTCTTGAGGTGTCTGGCGATGTTAAATATCACCTCGGCTACTCCTCTGATCGCACACTTGCCGGCGGTAAAAAAATACATTTGAGTTTATGTCCTAATCCATCTCACCTTGAAGCGGTAAACCCGGTTCTGGTTGGAAGAATAAGAGCAAAGCAAAATATGGGATCTGTGCTTGGAATATCAATTCATGGTGATGCAGCTTTCATCGGTCAAGGGGTGGTTGCCGAAACCCTGACCTTGAGCAATATTGAGGGTTATAAAGTGGATGGTATCGTGCATATTGTCATTAATAACCAAATTGGTTTTACTGCTAATCCATGTTGCGCGCGGTCGTCTTTTTATTGTACTGATGTAACTAAATCTATAGAAGCTCCAGTGTTTCACGTTAGTGGCGATAATCCAGAAGCAGTCAGTTTTGTTGCGAGCCTTGCAACTGAGTATAGGCAGAAATTTAAAAAAGACGTGGTGATTGACATAATATGCTACCGCAAATATGGCCATAATGAAGGCGATGAGCCAAATTTCACTCAGCCACTTATGTATAAGGCAATATCAAAGCATAAAACTCCAGGGACACTGTATGAAGAGAAGCTAACTGCAGAGAAAGTGCTAAGTAGTGATGAAGTAAATAAATTACGCAGCGAATTTAGGGCAAGATTGGATAGAAACCTCGCTGAATCAGCGATTTACACTCCAAAAAAAGCTGACTGGTTTGGTGGTGTGTGGTCAAAACTGAGAAGAGCAAAGTTGAACGATTTGAGTGAATACTACACAAATTCTGGTGTTTCACCAGATGAGCTAAAAAAATTAGGTGCACACATAAATAGCAATATCCCAAGCAGTTTTAATATCAACAATAAGGTTAGAAAAATACTTGATGGAAGAATAGACAGTATAAATTCCGGTCACGACATAGACTGGGCAACGGCTGAAAGTCTTGCGTTTGCGTCACTACTGACAGAAGGAATAGGAGTGCGTTTATCAGGACAAGATTCTGGCCGTGGGACTTTCTCGCACCGTCATTCAAAGCTTGTTGACCAAGTAACGGAGGAAACGTTTATTCCACTGAGCAATATAAATGAGAAGCAAGCTCACTTTGAGGTCAAGGATAGCGCTCTATCTGAGTATGCTGTAATGGGCTTTGAATATGGATATAGTCTTGACTCTCCGTATTCACTGGTGCTCTGGGAAGGGCAGTTTGGTGATTTTGCAAATGGCGCGCAAATTATGATCGACCAGTTTATTGCGTCGGCAGAAACAAAGTGGTTGCGATCGAGCGGTCTAGTTTTATTGTTGCCTCACGGTTATGAAGGGCAGGGGCCTGAGCATAGCTCCGCGCGTATAGAGAGATTTTTGCAACTTTGTGCGGAAGATAATATGCAGATAGTGAATTGCTCCACTCCGGCGAATTACTTTCATGTTTTGCGCCGGCAAATTCACCGGGATTTTCGTAAGCCTTTGGTGGTGTTTACACCTAAATCGTTACTGCGTCACAAAAGAGCAGTTTCTAACCTGTCTGATTTTGAAGGAAAATTCCTCACGGTAATTCCAGAATATAGAACAGGTTTAGTTTCAGATGACAAGGTACGCAAAGCCATAATATGCAGTGGTAAAGTTTATTACGACATAATCGAAGTGCTTGAAGCACAAAAAATAAACAATATAGCAGTAATACGTTTGGAGCAATTTTATCCATTTCCTGCAGATAAATTAAGTAATGAACTTGAGAAGTACAAAAACGCTGAAGTTATATGGTGCCAAGAAGAACCAAAAAATATGGGAGGATGGTTTTTTGTCAACCCATTGATAGAAGAAGTGTTATTCAATCTCAATATTCAAACAAAAAGACCTAAGTGCATTGCAAGGCCTGCTGCTGCATCTCCTGCATGTGGTTATGCTAGTGTTCACACTCAGCAACAAGAGGAGATTTTGAGGCAGGTAGTAGTCTAACTGAGCTTCACCTCCACTAGTGGAATGTGTTGTTCCAACTGCTGCTACCGTAGTTATCAATAGAAGCGCCCGGGTAATCTGTATCAAAGCGCACGGGCACATCGAATTCAAAGCTTGCAGTGATTATTGCACCTTTTGCTGGTGGTCTGGTAAACATAATTTCTCCAGTTGAATAATTCACTGAATATTTTTCTGTCTCTATAACCATCTAGGTAAATTTTTATTGTGTCATGTACTGGCTTTTTAATCGTTCGTATATGCTTGTCTTTCCGCTAACATAGGTTTTGATCAGTTGAAAAGTCATTTTTTTGTTGTCTCCTATTTCAATTTCTTGATTGGTGGCTGTAAAGTCTGACCAATCCTTAAAACGAAACCCTATTGCTCTACCTTTTCGTGCGTGAAAAAATGTTATGAGTTCTGTTAGCTGCTCATTTGATCTGACTCCATAAGCTATGTTGTACCTAGCGTGCGCATGAGACCAGTTGATATTGCGTTGTTCACAATCATTGTGGGTTGTTACGACATCAGTGGAAAATTCCGGTCCCCCAGTTGAACCGTAAGAACCTGTTTAAAATCTCGAAGAGATGAGGTAAAATAAGCATAGATTAATAATGAGGTGTCTATGCGGAAAAGTTATCCAAGCAGTATAAGTCG
>JAITUS010000024.1 GCA_031286185.1 Rickettsiales bacterium | reverse complement strand
GAGGATATGCTCCAGCCCAAAATAGCCTGGGTTCCTGTTACGAAAACGGTAAAGGTACACCAAAGAATTTACTTAAAGCGCACGAATGGTATAAATATGCTGCTATTCAAGGTCATTCTTCTGCAAAGCAAAATATTGAAAACCTTAAAAAACAGAATATAAGTTAAGTATATTAAGGCGTTTAACTAATCTCATAAATTTATTCAACAATGTAAGGCAAGTATTGTAAACAACGTTATAAGAAATACCTACAATACCACACTATTATTGAGTGATATAGCTGTCTAATTTTCAAAAATGTGTGCTTGTTAAGGGTTAAACAAAAGGAGAGGCAAGGGCACATGGCAAAACGGACGGCGACATAACTTTTTGCTCTACAGTAAGATCATTTGCCGTAATTATTTTGCCATGTGCCCTTGCCTCCCCTTTATTTGGTTTTTACAGCACACATTTTTGAGTATTATCTGACTTTTACATATTCACCGGAAAAGAGAGCGTCTTGTAATGCAAAGCCAATAGAAGTACTTAAAGTTCTTTCATTAACTGTCGAAGTAAGTTTTAAGTTATTTCCATTAAATTCATAATTCCAATAACCGCCACCACCAGTTGTATGACGTTGTTCATTTGGAAAACCCAAATCATTATAAAATCTATTATTTCTCTCAGCCACTGGAACTTTAAAATCTTCCCATGCTTTAATCATGAAGTCTCTAGTTATATAATGTCTAGTCGATCTGTTTTTTCCAATAAAATCAAAATCACTAGCTGTAGTATTTAAGTTTAATAAATATGCACTTTTTTCTGCACCTCTAAAATCATGATCCATATCAATTCGAATAATTGATTTATAATTCAAATAACCTAAGTCTATACGACCCCAGCCAGCCCAGCCTAATTCCATATCAACAAGTTCAAACTCAGTACCAGAAATAGTAATCACAGTTGATCCATCAACTTGTCTCCAAGTTCCTTGAAAATCTTCGATTGAATTACGATGTGGCTCATATTCTTTTCCGCCACTAGCAAAACTGATGCAACCAACCAAAATAAGTAACGTAGTTACAATTAAACTTTTTTTCATTTTTCTTTCTCCTTAATTTAATTAAAATTCACCCAAATAACCTAAATCTCTAAGTTTCCGACGAGTTGCAAGAGGCAATTTACTGCATCCGTTGAACATATTGAATTGGGTATAACCTTCATAGTCAGTTACCGCAGGTTCAAATCCAACTTGCGGGTCATCTTTGAATGGATACTTAGGGTTACTTCCGCCATAATAATTCTGTTTTATAACAACAAATTCCAAAGATGTCAGCGTATTAGGGATTATCAATTCAGTTAATTCACCGCACCCGGCAAATGCATAAGAAGCAATCATTTTCAAGTTTTTTGGTAAATTAACTTTCTTTAGTGACGGAAGACCGCCAAATCCAAATATAAATCTTGGTATTACTTCAACATTATCTGAAAATCTGATTTCTGTAAGAGAATTGCAATTGGAAAAAATATAAGAATTGCCACTATTATGTACAATTTCGGTAACGCTGTCGGGCATATAAAATTTGGTTATTGCAGTATTGGCAAATGCAGATGTACCGATCTTTCTTACTGTGTTTGGAATTGTGATAGATGTTATACCTGCTTTTTCATTTGATCTAGTTCCTACGCTCGAAGTTCCAGTATTTATATCAAGCGAAAAGGTAAAGCTGCTCCCGTCAAAAGCTCCATCCCCTATTTCTAATACAGGAAAATCTTCGATTTTTGCCGGAACAACAACACTGCCGGGACCTCCGGTGTAGCCTTTAATCAGAATGCCCTGTCCATCTGCCGTCAGATCGTATGAAAAGTCAGATGCTGGATTTTCTTTCTCTGTCCCTTCAAATTGTGTTGGTGTTGGATCCGTTTGAGCATTTACACTTATTACAAATGCTAATAATAGAGTTATTCCCATCATTGTAATAAATCCTTTGTTTTTCATTTCTTTCTCCTTAAGTTTTTGTTTATAATCATGGTATGTTTCTTTCCAAAAATGTGTGCTTTTAAAAGTTAAACAAAAGGGGAGGCAAGAACACCCGGCAAAACGGACGGCGAGAAAACTTTCTGCCTTACACTAAGCGTATGTGCCGAAATTATTTTGCCAGATGTCCTTGCCTCCCCTTTTACTTGGTTTTTACAGCACACATTTTTGAGTTAACTGTAGAAGGTGTCAGTAACCTTTTTCGTTTACAGTTCCTCATAATCAATAGTTAGAACACTCCAATTTAATGTTGCATTACCGTTTGTAAATTTAACTGAACTATCGTAATGTAGCTCTGCAAGTTCCTCAAAATCAATATTATCTTTAAAAATACAAATCTCAACGAAATCTGCAGTATGACTACCATTATATCTTACATAAGTGTCACCTGGTCCATCACACCACATGGGTATTTCTACTCTACCATTGGAAATACGAACACCAATTTCTTCATCTGATGAAGGCTCGTAACCACCGAATATAATTTCATAGCCTTTATCGGAATTAATAATTAAGTCTATTTCAGCAAATGCATAAAATCCATTATATTTAGATGGAATACCAGTTAAGGTAAATATCCCTCCAGTCTTATTATCATTTCCAGTTGTCGAACCATTGCTACCACCACCATTACCACTACCACCGCCACAACCAACAAGCGCCATTCCGAATACCAGCACCATTACTAGCATTGCAATCCAACTTTTTTTGTTAACCATTATTTTCTCCTTAAAAAATTTTATGTGAAAAATGAAAAGCAAGAAAGCTGCGAGCTATTCTGTCCTGCTCCCCCGCTATCTTTTCGCTATTTCACAATTTAATTATCTCTTTTATTGAAAGTCCCA
>JAITUS010000013.1 GCA_031286185.1 Rickettsiales bacterium | reverse complement strand
TTAGAAAAATGCAGACGATTGTGGAAAAATTGCGAGCGGAAACTCAACACTAGCTTACAGATGATTGTTCTCTCCTTCATTTCTCTCCTAATTACGAAGATTTTAAACAGGTTCTAAGAGATTTATTATCTCCTTAGCAACCTATCACGTGCTGCGTTTAACTTTTGTGCAAAATATTCTGAGCCTCCTTTATCTGGGTGAACTAACTTCATTAAATTTTGATATGCTTTATTGATTTCATTTTTACTTGCTTCAGGATTTAGCCCCAATATTTTTAGTGCCTCATCTGTGGACATATTATCACCAGTTTCATTTTTAGTATAACTTCTACTGCCATTAAATTCATTCAAAAATCTACTCAATATAGAATTCATCATGAAACCTATGTTATTTCTTTTTGTTAAGAAGAGAAAAAATACAACAACGCTGGGCAAGACAAAAGTAATTACTATGAATATCAAAAAAAGAAAAAAGATGAATGACATGTATATTTTTTTATCATTTTGTGATTAAATAGTAACAATTATAGTCGTCATGGTAAACAACATGTTCATTCAAATTGAAGAAACACCAAACCCAAACACGCTAAAATTTCTTCCTGGGTTTGCAATTTTAAACGAAGGAGAAACGGCTGATTTTTCAAATGCGGATGAAATAAAAAATTCTAAACTAGCAGCAAACCTTTTTCAAATAGAACATGTGATGAGAGTATTTCTTGGTCATGATTTTATTTCAGTTACAAAACCAGATGGTATTAATTGGGACATATTAAAAGTGGAAATTTTAACTACAATTATGGATCACTTTACTTCTGGTGGAAAAGCACTTGATAAGGAAGGGATGAATGATAATAATATACTAGAAGAAGAATTTTTTGATAAAAATGATATAGAAATTGTAAACAGGATAAAAGAGTTGATGGAAAGCTATATTAAACCTGCAGTTGCTCAAGATGGTGGTGATATCAAATTTCGTGGCTATAAAGACGGAATAGTTTACGTTGAGCTGCAAGGAGCTTGTTCTGGATGTCCAAGTGCTGCAATTACTCTTAAGCAAGGAGTGCAAAATATGCTGTGCTATCACATACCGGAAGTTTCGGGTATAGAAACTATACTATGACTAATCAAACAGTTAGAGGAACAAAAGATCTTCTGTTTGATGAATGGTATAAGTTTAAATATGTTCAACAAACAGCAAGTGGAATTTCAAGTTTATATGGCTTTTTGCCTGCTGAAACTCCAATATTTGAATATACGGAAGTCTTCACAAAAACTCTAGGTGATAGCTCAGATATCATCAATAAAGAGATGTATACCTTTAATGATAAAGGAGGCAAGAGCATAACTTTACGTCCTGAGTTCACCGCAGCGGTTGTCAGGCTTTTGATTGAAAAAAAACTGCAGACACCGGTAAAATTATTCTCGACAGGACCTGCATTTCGCTATGAAAGACCGCAAAAGGGAAGGCAAAGACAATTTCATCAGATAAATTTTGAAGCTTTCGGCATAGAAGATCCAAAAGCCGACATTGAATTGATTACACTCGCTCAGCACTTGTTGACTGAATTTGGTATCGATAAAAATGTAAGGCTGGAAATTAATTCTTTGGGCGATGGTGAAACAATAAGTAAGTATAGAGAAGCCTTGGTATCATATTTTAAAAAGTTTCAAAACGACCTATCAGAAGATAGCCAAAATCGATTGATTAAGAACCCACTCAGAATATTAGATTCTAAGGACGAGACAGATAAAGAAATAATTTCTGGTGCACCTAAAATCGGTGGCTATTATACGAAAGAGTCCTTGAGTTTCTTTGAGCAAATACTAAATGGATTAATAATTCTTGATATACCTTGTACTGTAAACGATAAATTGGTCCGAGGGTTGGATTATTACTGCCACACAGTGTTTGAATTCGTTACAGAAGATTTAGGTAGCCAAGGAGCAGTTTTTGCAGGGGGAAGATATGATAATCTAGTATCTTCAGTAGGTGGGAAGCATACTCCGGCAACAGGATTTGCAGGAGGTATTGAGCGCATAATGGAACTGACCAACTGTTTTGTGAAAGAGGAAAGACCTGTTTGCCTAATTCCTATTGGCAAAGAGGCTGAAAAGCATGCTCTAGCACTTGCGAACGAGCTGCGCAGAAATGGTTTATATGTAATCTATGAGTATAGCGGAACTCTCAAAACCCGAATGAAAAAAGCAAATCAAGCGGATGCTAAAGTTGCACTTATTTTTGGTGATGAAGAACTGAGCAGCAAAACTTTAAAGATTAAAGATATGGATTTGGGTGAAGAAAAAACGGTTGCTCGCAATAATATAATGAAAAGCATTTATCAAGTGTATGGTCAGAACCGCAAGAGCAGGTTTTTTAGGTAGGTTGTGACCCTTTTCTATCGTTTACAGACGCAAAAGATATTTTATTATTGACAGAAGACGGCTCAGAATTAATCGCCTTTTCTATCGCTTTAGCTTGCTTATAGTCCTGACTCAAGAAAGATATAGCCAGTCCGATAGCTATTCCAACAACAAAAGTAGATACTGCTGCTGCGCCCAATATGATAGCCATCGAAGGTACTAAAGCACTACCAACACCCAGTCCAACACCAAGAAAAACGCCAGGTATAACACCAAATAAACTATTATATGCAACGCTCCACTTCTTCGAGTTAGCTAGGTCTGTCATACTGTTAACAAGCGCATCTCTTGTTTTTCCTTGAGCTAAAGCTAATGGAATTTGCTTATTTCCATTCTCTATCAAAGGATTTGCACCATATTCACGTTTAAGAATGGTGGTTATTGCTTCAGTGTTATTACTTGTGACAGCTTGGTGCAATAATGTATTTCTACTTTGATCTCGAAAATTTATCAATCCATGAAAATATTCAGGAATAATAAACCTACGTGTCGCTTCATTTAAAATATCCATTACGCTTTGAAATGATAATCTCTCTCCTTTCTCAGACCTCGCACTATCGCGTTCAATACAATGGCGCAAAATAAGGTACACCATTTGTTTTCTCACATCTACAATAGCCTTTGTAGATAAAACTGTTGTGAATAATTCTTTGTTAACCAATATTTCGCTACTGCCATTAAGGAATTCCTGCAACTCTTTAATTCTTTCTTTAAATCTCTTTTCTTTATTACTAACGATTTCAAGTAAAGTCATATTATCTACCCATTCTGATCATATTAATAATACAATAAATCCTGCTGAAAGTCAAGCTTTTGGTTTAAAAATTAATGTAATTTATGATAGTTTCTATGAATGTTGTCCAATTTTAAATTAACGTTCTGCAACAAACCTGTTAAAAAAAACTCACAGGATCAACATCTATTGTTACTGCAATGTTTGAACTCAAGTTACAGCTTTTAATCCAGCATTTCAGCTTTCTTTGCATGGATAGACTATATTTATTGTGTATCTTTAGTAATATCCTATACCGATACTTATTATTTAAGAAATTTATCGCCGCTGGTGATGGACCAAGAATTTCGAATTCTTTTAAACATTGGTTATGCAAGAAGCTTGCTATTTCACTTGCTGCTTTTTGTGTTGCAATCTGATTCTTACCGCAAATTATAAGTGCTATTAGCCTGCTAAACGGCGGCATTTTGGCTTCGCATCTTGACTTAAGTTCAATTTCATAAAATGCGTCCCTCTTTTGATGCTGCAGTGCTTTTATTATCGAGCTTTCAGGATTATTGGTTTGCATTATTACTGTCCCTTTTTCGTTGAACCTTCCAGATCTCCCTGCAACTTGGTGCAATAACTGATATGTCTTTTCTGCTGCCCTCAGATCAGAATTTTCGAGGCTCAAATCCGCATTTATCACACCAACCAAGGTCAATTTAGGAAAATTGTGTCCTTTAGCAATTATTTGTGTGCCGATTATAATATTCACCTCTTCCTTCAACACTAAGTCAACGACGTTGCTAACCGACTTCTGATCGCTGCTTATAACTGCAGTTTTTGCGCTTGGTATTAGTTTAACCATTTCTTCAAGCAACCTTTCAATTCCTACACCATAAAAGGATAATGACTGCTCACTTTGGCAATGAGAGCATTTTTCTGGGAGTTTTAATTGATAAAAACAATGATGGCACAAAAGGGCATTCTTTTTCTTGTGGTATGTAAGCCAAATAGCACAATTTAAGCAGGAAATTTTGTATCCACACTTTTTGCAAACTGCCAGTTGTGCGTACCCTCTGCGGTTTAGAAAAAGCATAACCTGCTGTTTTTTCTCTATGGTTTGTTTTATGCACTCGAAAAGCTCATCGGAAATCCATTGTTTGTTGTTTCTCATGTCCACTACTTTAATGAGTGGCAATTCCGCACCACCGAATCGCCTAGTTAACTTCACGTGATTGTAATTCCCATTTTTAACATGGTGAATCGTTTCAAGCAGTGGAGTTGCTGACGACAGAATTATTGGAATATTTTCAATTTTGGCTAAGATTATCGCCATATCTCGAGCATTGTATATAATCCCCTGTTCTTGTTTGAAGGATGAATCGTGCTCTTCATCAACGATAATCAATTTTAAGTTTTTATAAGGCAAAAAAAGCGCTGACCGTGCCCCAATAATTACTTGTACATTTCCATTTGCTATATCAAGCCAGTTATTTCTGCGAGTTTTTGGAGTGAGCCCCGAGTGCCACTGAGCTAGGTTTCTTGATATCTGACTGCGAATACGATTTACCAATTGTGAAGTTAAAATAATTTCGGGCAGGAGAATTAAAACTTGTGCATCGTTTACAGTGTCAACTAACTTCGCAATCATAGATAAATAAACTTCCGTTTTCCCAGATCCTGTCTCACCGTCAAGCAAAGTCACTGAGTATTCGTTAAAATTGCTTATTATTTGGTCACTAGCTATTTGCTGCTCAGGGCTTAATTGGCAACTTATTTCACTTATTTCCTGATCTTTTTCAACACAAACCAGTCTGTCTATTTGGTTTACTTTTAACACTCCTCCCATTATTACTTTTGCAAGCATACCAATAGATATTAAATTGTATTGCGCAACCCACTCTGCAAATGCGATTAATTTTGGTCTAACGCTTGGTAGATTGATCTTTTGCTCGATAAATTTTAATTCTCGATCACTCTCGTCACTATATTTCCAAACTATTCCAATTAAACGCTTTTTGCCAAACGGCATTACCACATAATCCCCAATTGAAATTTCAGTGTTTTCTTCAACTACATATGAAAATAACTGATCGATTGGAAGTGGTAGTAATACGTCAACTGTTCTTGCCATAGCAGCCTAAGTTTAGCACTATTTTTGTAGGTCTGTAACCTTTAACAATACAGATAAATTGGAAAAACTATACATAGAAAAAAGATCTTAATATTTAACATATTTTTCATAGTACACACCATATAATTGATAAATTAATAGATTTACATAATTTGTGGAGGCCATTTATGGTTGACGATAAAATTACTTTGAACTTTGAGATAGAAAAAAGTGAGCCTATAGCAGGTCAATCCCACTTTTCTTCACGTATAAAGCTTACAAATGAAAGCAAAAATCTTTTGCGCGAGAAGCTTGGCAGTACAGTTAAATTTGATAACCTGGATAGCTACTTAGATCTCAATCATGAGAATTTTTATATCTATTACAATAAATACGGTGGGTATTATGGTAGAGATGAGCTATATGTTAAAAATGATGATGGCAGATCTTTAACTTCTAACCTTCCACTTAATCACTACGGATTTTCAATGGAGCTATCATTTGGTGAAGGAGCAATCGCAGACTATGGCTTTTATCCTCTAGCTGTAATTTATAATCCAAGTTACTATGATAAGGCAAAAGAAAAAGTATTTGATGATCATGGTGAATTGTCACCAATTGCATCAAATGTGTTAGATAACTTTCTAAGCAACACAAACGGCTTAGCTACGCAAGACATACTTTTAAAGATACAAAATGAAATTGCTGAAAAAGAGGCGAAGCTAGTAAGGGAAAAAAGACAGGCGGAAGAGGAATTAAATCAAAAGAACAAAGAGTTAAAAGAACTTATAGAAAAAGATGAGATTAAAATATTTAAAGTGATAAAAGGTCATGATATAGGTGATGGACGTTCAGCAGTAATTTTGCAGTTCACTGAAGAAGGTAAGGGAACAAAAGAGATCACCCTTGATTCCAAAAAATTCTATATAGCAGATTATGAAGGAAGTGAGTACCTACATTGTGTGAGTTCTGGTTATGATATGCTGCTCGATTACAGCGATTTATTTTTTGTGCAAAACGAAAGTTCCTATTCTGATCTTGATAGTGGATTTTATCCAATGTTTGACTTCGATTCTTATGCAAGCAACTTAAGCACTAAGAATCAGTATTTTGGTGATAGTCAGTTATCTAAAGAATTATCTCATAGTCTAGAGAGAAATAATAGCTGGATGAGTCAATCAGATACTGAAGCTATAATTGATAATGAGCAAACGAACGAAGAAGTTATAGTAGAAAGTGAAGCCCAGCCTAGAAAGAAAAGAGCTGTTGAAGAAGACGATAATGACATAGAAGGTAGTGATAACTCAATAAACATTCAAGCAAAAAATGAGAACCAAAAATCAACGACCGTGGAGTTTCAAGAAGACTCTTCATCGAAAGCGTCAACTCAAGAACTGTCTTTAAGTAAAGAGAACACACAAGAAGAAGTTATCATAACAAGTGTTATGGACAGTATGAAGGATGACAAGGAGGAAGATTACCCACAACATCCCTTAAAAATAAAGACAGATGAACCTATTGAAATGGGAAAGTATAAGGTGGAACTACAAGTTACGTATGACGATGTGAAGAATTTTTATGATACCGTACGTAACAAATACCATGTGAGTAAAGAATATAGTTATGAGCAAGTTATGGTTTTATATAATGAAGTGATTAGTCCAGCTCACAACCATCATTACGAACCATTTACTCTCGATAAAGCATATGTCATTGATGATCATCTGTTTATCAAAGACCAGGATTTTGGAACTTTAGATGATTTTAATGAGATGTTCTATAAAAGTGATGAGTTAGTGTAATATAAAGGGCTAGATTCAACTTGGTGGACGAGAATTAACTGATAAAGAAAGCTGATGCATATATTTTCATCTTCAAGGGTTCTTACCGAGTATAAACATCAGCTCGTTCCATTCCCTTTTACCAATTCCGCTTTCTTCTCTAGTAACATTTTCTCCTTTAATTAATTTGCGAACTACCTCTAGACCGGTTCTTGAAATACAAACCGATTCTAAGCAATATTCAACGAAAGCGCCGTAGGCCATTGGGACCCACTTCTTTATTATATCCAACATAACTTCTGCATAGACTCTAATTTCATACTGAGCATGTTTGTCAGCTCTAAGCTTCAAAAAATGAAGAAGGTTATGCAGATCTATCTTCCAATAAAATTGCGTGTAGTAATTAAGCATTAGATTGGCTCTAGCAATTTCCCTTGTAAGCCCCTGTTCAATAAATTTCTCATAATGAGAATATACTAAATTAGAGTCATTTGTCAAAGAGTCTATTATTTCTTTCGATGTATGTGAGTCAAAAGCTTCACCACTGCCTTGTTTATTATTATCAGATTGTTTTGCAACCTGTTCTGGCTTTGGTATGTAAAATTCATTGTCAAGTATTGAATACCTTGCCGAATACTCATTCACACTTGCAGTTCTATGCCTTATCCATTGTCTTGCAACAAAAATTGGAAGTTTCACGTGAAACTTAATTTCACACATCTCAAACGGAGTTGTGTGGTGATGCCTCATTAAATACTTTATAAGCGCTTCATCTTGACTTATCCGTTTTGTTCCCTTTCCATAAGAAACACGAGCAGCTCGAACTATAGCGCTGTCAGAGCCCATATAATCCACTACTCGAATAAATCCATGATCTAATACCTTATGTTCCTCATATAGAATTTCATCTATTTCTTTTACTATAATTCTCTTGGTTGAATAACGTTCCTCATTCATAAAATATCCTCAAGATGAAATGGAGATATCAGCTCCACACGAATTTAGTTTTTCGTGCATTGCTTCATACCCTCTCCATAAATGATGTGAGTTATTTATTATAGTTTCTCCACTAGCCACCAAAGAAGCAAGCACTAAGGCTGCCGTTGATCTTAAATCAGTAGCATATAGATTAGCTCCAGACAAGCTTTTTACTCCATTTATAATAGCTTTGCTTTTCTCGATGCTAATATTAGCACCTAACTTTCTCAATTCATCTGCATGTGCAAACCTGCTTTCAAAAATGTTTTCTTCAATTACTGATATCCCATCAGCGACGCACATTGCAGACATCAGTTGTGGCTGCATATCACTAGGAAAGTTAGGGTATGGATCTGTTGCAGCGTCAGCAGATTTAATAGAGCCATTTTTTCTGGAAATAACAACACCTTCGTCATACGGTTCAATCACAGCTCCTATAGCCTCCAATTCATTTGCAATACATCTTATATCAGATAGATTTATTCCTTCTAACATCAATTTACCACCAGTTATTATAGCAGCTAGTGCGTATGTACCGGCTTCTATGCGATCTGATATTATTTTGTGGACACATCCGTTTAATGTCTCAACTCCTTTTATTGTTATTAGACCTCTTGCAAAATTCTTTGTCATCCCAGTAGCGTAACACTGGGATTCATCATGGATTCCAGCGTCACGCGCTGGAATGACATCAGAGAGATCTATTTTATTATCATGA
>JAITUS010000125.1 GCA_031286185.1 Rickettsiales bacterium | reverse complement strand
TATTTTACACAATCGGAGCGAGGAAATACATTCCTTGAGCGAATAATCTCGTTATACTTAACATGGAAGCAAAAGGAGCTAAATCCTTTCCACAGCCTCTTATCTATCGTTTCTTAAACCGCTCACCTAAATGGATACCTTAGTTTAGGTTATGCAAGAAGTCCAATGTGGGGCTCGCGACAGATTTGCTATAGCCCAAACTCTTCATTGATTTTATCAACTATTTCTTGTGGTGGATCTTCTCCCCATCCTGAATATAGAATTTCCCCATAATCTGCAACATCCATAGAGCCAGTCCTACTTTTTGCAAGAAACATCTCTCTTTTATCCTTATCAACCAATACATAATGCCATGCTGATCTTCCACGATCTTTACCACGAACTAAATATATGAGATCTGATCTGCTTCTTCTTGTTGCATCAGCAAAGGATCTCTCATTGACAGTTCTGCTTTTACTTTTTATGCTACCACTTTCAGAAAAAGCTTCTTTGGATTCAGTTTTTTTGCTTGCTAACCGAGAAATTTTTCCTCTTTCTCCTAGTGCACGTTCTTTGGTGTTTTGGGATGAATACTTACTGGAAAAACCTCCTCCTGTATCGCCAGGAGTCCTGTTTGTGAAACGCTTAGTAAATGAGCTATTATCGTTGTTCTCTGTCATAAAAATCTCCAAACTTTAGATTGTAGAATCCAAATTTTTACTACACCCTATCATACGTTAATTAAATTAATATAAATGAGAGATAATCTAGTAATTATTACAGGAATTACAGCTTCAGGTAAATCAGAATTGTGCGATAGCTTGATAGAAAAATATGGAAATATTGACATAATAAACTGCGATTCGAAGCAGGTATATAAAGAAATTCCCATAATTACTGCTCAGCCACCAAGGCAGGAAAAATTTTATAAACTATATGGTTATGTTTCAGCAAGAGAAAATTGTTCCGTAGGTTTATGGCTAGAGGATTTAGAGAGAGAAGTCAATAGTGCGCTGGAGAATTCACGAATACCTATCATCACTGGAGGAAGTGGGCTTTATATCAGCAGCTTAATCAAGGGCTTGTCATCAATTCCACAAATAAGTCAGGAAGTAAGGCAAAATGTAAGTGAACTTAGAAAAAATTTAAGTAAAGAGGAGTTCTACAAATTAGCGCTAAGCAAAGACTCAAAAATTCAAGGTAAAATATTCATGAACGACTCGCACCGCCTTTCAAGGGCACTTGAAGTTATCACTGAGACTGGCAAGTCAATTTTCGTATGGCAAGAAAATAGACAGCCCCCTTTATTCAATAATTTTAAGATATATACAATTTTGCCTGAGCGTGAAAACGTATACCGAAAAATAAATTCTCGTTTTATTAAAATGGTTGAAAATGGAGCGATTGATGAAGTAGAAAAGCTACTTAGCATGAACCTAGCTCCACATTTGCCAGCTATGAAAGCACACGGAGTGCCAGAAATTATAAAGTACTTAAAAGGTGAGCTCTATTTAGATGAAGCAATACAAATTGCTCAAACAAACACAAGGCACTACGCAAAGCGCCAGTACACTTGGTTTAAAAATCAATTTCCAAGTTCCGAAGTGATTGATTGTGCAAACAAGCTGACAGAGCTCGAGATATTTTAACTGTCAACACCAGGCACACCACGTTCGTTACTAAGAGGGTCCACATCTGTTTTTTTTACACAGCTGTTCACTTCTGGCTCGTTCAAGTTATGCTCTACTTTTTCTGTAAAAAATCCAAGCTTTTCGCAGAACTTATAAAAATAATCTTGAATAACATCAAATAAGCTTTTATCACCTGTATTATAATACTTCAGTCTCTCAGGAATAGTAAGTGACAATTTACCGCCTTTATATGTTACACTTTTATCATCTTGAGGATCAAGTGTGAATCCTACTGAGAACGATATATCACATGTTGCCCTGTTTTCCCCCCGGCACTTTCACAGGTATTGTTGAAGTGCTACATTTAACACTCACAGAATCTGAATCCTTTTTACAGTTAATTAGTACTCTCCTATTAACATTGCTACTATTGACATCCATATGTAATGCATGTTCATCAGAGAGTTTTCTCATAAATGGTGCATATACAAATTCATATCCTGATTGGTTACAATTAGTAATTAACTCATCTAGAATAGAATCACCTGGAACCCGTCTTATTATGTTCAAACATCTTCTTAAAAACTGCTCTTGCAAAAGGACGGTAATCTTTACTTTCGTCTTCACTTTTTGGCAACAGACTGTTATATTCTTTGTATAATTTAGTAATCAGATCTCCACTTACAACTTTGCCGTCAATAACAAAATTCATTCTATTAATGCCTTTATATGCCTGATAACCAGAGGTTGCTTCGGTATCATCTTTACGGGCTCTTAATATACTGAAATTGCACTCTTCTGCCTGAGTTTTTAGCGTAACTACTGGATTTTTCTTTTCTTCTGATGTAGAGCTACTCATTATTAACGTTCTGATATAAACTACTAATAGTATAATAATACGTAAAAATAGTTAATAAGTCAATGAAAATATTTAACTGTTAAGTTATATAACAGTAGATCTCTTGCATAACCTGCTTTCTGATTTTGCACCAAAACTTGCTTGCGCTCCTCAAACTTCAAGTATTCTGCGGTGCTCATCTGCGTTTCTCCTAACCATAAATTGGTTATACAAGAGATCTAGTAAATGCAGCTAGAGTGACTTATAGTCACCGACGATTCAAAAAACCGTTATTCCGCTACGCGTTAGCAGCCGCTGCGGTATGACGTGGGAAAACCTAGCCAGCGTAACACAAGATTTGCTACTTTTATGTTCACTAACTCAGCGCGCTCGCTTACAAGCAAAATTTCTTGGATGCCAGCCAGCTACTTGGACGACACTGGGTTGTCAGACTGAACCTTCTTCTATCACCTAATATGCTAAAATATACATATTATTAATAACTTTATGTTATAATAGCTATTTTAGCATGGTAATATAAAATAAGGAAATAACTAGTTTTGTGCTAACCGTAAAAAATTAATGCTGAACTTTATTTCAAAAAGTAAATAATTTACTAACACTCGTGCACAAATTTCAAATAAATTATGCATGAATGTGGTACTATAAATTGAGCGTGTTATATTGAGGCTTACCTCACTATTAAAGCTATCGGTCAGGTTAGATTAAAACCCTAACCTGACCGGGTTCCTATAACCCCCTAACCCTGATATAATTATACGATAATTAGTTTAATTAGTGGTTAATACATGCAAATTGATTTTATTTATTCATTGAGATAGTATAAACTATATTGACTTTAATTGTCGTGCAACTTTATAAATTTTCGCTGTTATTTCTGCTATCTATATTAGTAGTTATAGTACTAAAATTACCTGAGAATTTGGATACCACATTGAATTGGTCTTATCCTGTTCTAAATTTTGATTTATCTTTTCGCATCATATTGATATCTTTTTTATCAGCTGCATTTCTAATTGTTCTACCAGCAAAAAATTTAAGCTTTTCGGAAATGCTATCCTTTTTTGCTTGTACTATCAGTTCATTGTGTGCAATATTATCTAAGCAGATATTATTGGCTGTGATATTCTGTGAATTAATGGCCATCAGTGCATCTTTTATTATCGCAGCCGGTAGCAAAGATAATGGACCTGCAGTAAGGTATGCTTGTGTACACTTTTTTGTTGGGGTTATACTAACGGCAGGGTTAGCAATTCAAAGTTCTAATCTAATAATCATAGGTCTATTAATAAATTGCGCCTGTTTCCCTTTTTCATTCTGGGTTGTTGATACATATCCTGCTGCATCATTACACGGGGCGTCATACCTTTCCCTATTTACTACCAAGGTTTCTTTTTTAGTAGCACTCCTGCATACTTACAACCTTTGGCAAGATTATGCCGAAATATTAGCATTCTTGGGCACTATCACTGCAATTTATGGTATTATATTTGGTTCCCTTGAACAAAACATCCGTAGGTTTTTAGCCTACAGTGTTGTAGGGCAAATGGGCATATTAATTATGACAGGGAGTCTGCTTAGCCGCTTGGAAAATGCTGTACCACTACTTGCTCTCAACATAATTTTTTCCATTGCCTACCAACTATTGCTCATTGCTGTTGCCAACACGATTATCTTGCGGACAAAAGTGGTGAATTTTAATAGAGCAAGCAAATTCATGTCAGTAGAAGGAATGTATGCTTTGATTGCAATACTCACAATGGCTGCATTTCCTGGAACTGCTGGATTTATTAGCAAATCATACATTGCAGCTGAAATTAAAATGAATGGTACTGATTTAGAATTGTACAAAAACTTACACAAAATTCTGAATTTATTGCTTTATTTAAGCGTGGGACTTAAGTTTCTTTACTACATATTTATTGCCAAAAGCAAGTCAAAACCTTTAACAGAGGAAGGGGGGGGAATAGCCATGGTTATTTTAGCATTTATATGCGTAATTGTTGGCAATCCTTACTTACCTATTTACAACAAACCTGCGATTTTTAATCTTGCGTACAACACACAAAATATCTGGTCGCAATTTAGTTCATTACTATGTGCTACCTTGTTGTTTATCCACTTACGCAAGTTATGTCTGCCAAGAATAAATTTTAAAATGGATATCGATTGGATTTTCAGAGCTCTCATACCTTATGTTGTTTCACTGTTCAATAAGTTGGTTTTCAAAATGAGAAAGATGTCTGCTAGCGTGCTGCAAAACTTGACTAATTCGCTTGTCAGTCTATATTCTAATAATACTACTAAACTTAAAGAAGTGCTAAGTTATAACTCAGTGAGTTTCGTTTCAGCTTCTTCTCTTTTTTTGATGAGCGTTCTACTGGTACTGTTATGTTTAAATCATTAACCGAGAGTTTAAATTCTGTATTCAACAAGCTCAGGGGAAAGTCAATCATTTCCGAAGATGACTTCAGCCTTGCTATGCGTGAAATACGTATAGCCCTAATTGAAGCTGATGTTTCGCTTGAAGTTGCAAAAAAATTCATCAACGACGTTAAAGATAAGGTCATAGGGGAAAAAGTCATAAAAAGTGTTTCTCCAGCACAAATGATAATCAAAATTGTGCAGGATAATTTGGTTGCAATTCTCGGACCAGAAAAAAGTGACTTAAATTTCGCGGTTAAACCTCCTGCTATAATTATGATGGTGGGCTTACAAGGTGCAGGTAAAACAACGACCTCAGGAAAGCTTGCCTTAAAGCTAAAAAAACAAAAGAAAGAAGTAATGCTTGCCTCTTTGGATATTTACAGGCCGGCTGCCCAGAAACAGCTTGAGGTGCTCGGTAAACAAATAGACGTACAAACCTTACCTATAGCGATAGATGAAAAGCCTATTGCAATTACAAAAAGGGCACTGGCAGCAGCAAAGAACGATAACTATGATGTATTGATACTAGATACCGCTGGTAGGCTTCATATCGACGAAAATATGATGAATGAGTTGAAGGCTGTGAAAGAAATAGCTTCACCTGCAGAAGTTATTTTAGTAGCCGATGCGATGATTGGCCAGGATGCAGTGAATATTGCTAAATCATTCAATGAAGCAATAGGCGTGACTGGCATTATTCTCACTCGTATTGATGGAGATGCACGTGGTGGTGCTGCCCTCTCTATGAAAATGGCAACTAACTGCCCAATTAAATTTATTGCTTGTGGTGAAAAATTAAGTGACCTCGATGACTTTTACCCAGATAGAATCGCAAAAAGGATACTTGATATGGGTGATGTCGTCTCATTGGTTGAAAGAGCTGCCGAGATCGTTGGTCAGGAAGAAATCGATAAACTGCAAAAGAAAGTAAAAAAAGGTAATTTTGACCTAAATGATTTGGTAGGAATGCTAAAAACTCTGAATAAAATGGATGGCGTCAGCAACATAATGAAGTTCATCCCAAGCTCGTTTACAAAAAAGCTAAGTAGCGGAGTGTCAGATGATAGCAAAGTGAAAAAATATATAGCTATCATAAATTCGATGACTGAGAAAGAAAGGCGAAATCCAGATATTCTAAATGGCAAGAGAAGGCTTAGAATTGCAAAAGGTTCTGGAACGAGTGTGCCGGATGTTAATCTCTTAGTTAAGCAATATAACCAAATGAGCGCGATGGTAAACAAGTTCAGCAAAGTCGACCACAGCAAACTCAAAGAATCTGATTTGATGGATATGCTAAGCAGAAAGTAGAGAGTTTGGTCCCAGAAAGTGTGATGGTATGATAAAGTGTGAGAAAAAAATACCATCAAGGGAGGAATTGTGGGGCTGTACATCTTAGAACCTGTTTAAAATCTTCGTAGTAGGAGAGAAATGAAGGAGAGAACAATCATCTG
>JAITUS010000135.1 GCA_031286185.1 Rickettsiales bacterium | reverse complement strand
ATCAAACATAAGACACCAACTACATAATACTCTTGTCGTTTAATCTGCACAGATGAAGATAACTGAACACCTCCAGCTCCATGATAAAGGGACTGGCGAAGGTTGTCAAGTAGTTTTTTGCATATGTCAAAACTAGCTTGATATGCGAGAAATCTATTATGCAGCAGCGTTTTTTTCTTCAACTTGGGAATTCATAACACACACAACAGGTGTATGGTCGGATGGGCTTCCCAGCTTGCGCAGCCTGCTATCTATATAACACGTTTCCAACCTGTCAATAGCTTGCGGTGATAGCAGCATATGATCTATTCGCATTCCTTGATTATTTCTTAGTGAATTGCCTTGATAGTGCCACCAAGTAAATTGTTGCAAATTCGGGTGGGATGTCCTAAATGCGTCTTTAAACCCAAGATTCAGGATTGCCCTTAATTTCTCGCGTTCTTTTATATGAAAACACACTTGACCATTCAGTAAAATTGGGTCAAAAACGTCAATTTTATCCGGTGCAACATTGTAGTCGCCAGCTATAATAGTTAGCTCCTCATTCTTCAACAAATAGCCCATTCTTTCATGTAGATTATCGAAAAACTTAAGTTTATACGCAAACGCATGAGAGTCTGGGCTTTGACCATTTGGAACGTATACGCTTCCTACTCCTATCTTCTGATTATTGTGCTTTACTTTGCACTCTATATAACGCGCTTCTTGATAGCCTTCTACAACGTCAATTTTAAATTTCTCTATTATTGGATGTTTAGATAAAACACAAACACCATTTCTTGCAACTTGCCCATAGACAGCGCATTCATACTCGAGCTTCTCTATTTCCGCATAGGGAAATTGCTCTTCCGTGCACTTTATCTCTTGCAGCAGAATTATATCTATCTGACTATCAATTATGAAACTACAGAGCTGCTCAACTCTTTTGCGTATAGAGTTGACATTCCAAGTGGCAATTTTTAGCATCAGCGATCCTTATTAATCATATCAATTAAACTCTCTTTAGTAGGTAGCCTCGATGTTATAACTTTTTTCCATTTGATTGACTTCAAACTATCAGCAATATTCTTACTCATAGCACATGCAACTATATCGCTCATTGCATGAGATAGGCCACTTTTTGAAACTAAAGAACAGAATATTCTTGCTGTCTGTGAAGAAAAAAAAGCAACACTATCGATTTTACTACCTGATAACAAATTTTTGCACCTGTGAGTTAGATTCCTTTTAATAATTGTCTTGTAGAGTATAACTTCTCTTACGTTAAAACCTTCTTCAGATAACCTTTTTTTCAAATCACATGATATTTCCTGTCCCCTTATATATAGGAACTTTACTGCTATTGAATAGTGATTTTTTATAAATGATATTAGACCCTCAACATTACTGTCTGCTGATATGATATCAGAGAACCCTAAATCCTTTGCAGTTTGCATCGTTGAGCTACCAACTGTAATGATTGGAAGGTCATCTACTCTGCATATTTGGCTAAATGCTTTAACGCTGTTCTTACTTGTGGATATTACCACATCAAATTCATGCGCAGATATATCAGGCTGCAGATACTTTATTGTGAATACTGGCTCTATGTATACTTTATACCCATATTTCCTCAGCGCACTTCTCGTATCCAGTGAGTCTGATAAAGGCCTAGTCAACAAGATAGACTTCATTCTAATCTACTTTACTGCAGGTAAAAATAATACCTTTATAAAAAAATTACTGAATAAAAATTTTTAAGCAGATTATATTTCTTATTACCAATGCTGGACTTCACTGAAGTTTTATAGTTAAGCCTTACAGGATTTGCAAGAAGACAAATTCTTGTTTACAAAAATTTCGAATAGATTAGCCTTATCCTAATCAATTAACGTACTAAATGTGCTATTAACATTACTCGCTGTCTTTATTTTATCGTTCTTATTTGGAATTTTAATCCCTGTTGATGCAAAGATTTTTTTATACTCAGTGAGCTTGAATATCAAGGAAGTTTTAAGCTTTACAATGCCTTTTATTATTTTTTCTTTGATATTTAATAGCATTAATAATCTAAAGAATGCAGCGATTACATTCATCATATTGCTACTAGTGGCGGTCTTCTTGTCAAATTTGTTTTCAAGCCTTATTGGTTATCTCACAGAATATATTATTACACAAAATCTTCATATTAATTCTAAAATAGCGTTGCCTCAAAGCGCACTAAGCAGCCCATGGAGATTCAAATTACCAACATCGATCTCAAACTTTCATGCTCTACTGCTTGGGCTCATCGCTGGAGTAACTGTACATAGAATCATTCCGCAAAAGAGTGACATTATCGCTAAAAAACTAGCGAGTATAGCGTTCTTTCTTCTCAGGAGAATATTAATTCCTGTTATGCCTGTATTCATACTAGATTTTGTCTTAAAATTGTAACACAACAAAGCATTATCAGCCGTTTTTGAGGATTATATTGCAATTTTTACTATCATGATAATTGTTATCTACACTTATGTTATATTGCTATACGGAGTCGCAAATTCATTTAAGGTAAAGGACTGGCTAGCTAGCATGAGAAATATGCTACCTGCACTAGTAACAGCAATTGCAACATCGTCAAGTAGCGCTACAATACCTGTTACTTTAGAAGGAAGTAAAAAGAATGTAAAGGAACATAATATAGCAAATGCCATGGTTCCTGTAATTGCAAGTACCAATTCTATTGATAGTTGCTTCAGTATTATTGTTCTGGTCTTGGTAATTAGAGATACTCTATGAGCCTTTTAAATTTCAAGAAATAAAAATCTCTAGTTTTTAAGTGAAGAAAAGTCTACAATTATATGAAATCTCAGGAGTATAATGTTTAACTTCAAAATATTTCGTAATGTCCATTGCCTTTGAAGTTACTATGGCTGTTCGCTATTTGCGAGCAAAAAATGCCAGGTTTTGCTCTATCATGACTTTGTTTTCTATTATTGGCATTGCTCTTGGAGTTGCAACGCTAATAGTGGTGATGTCTGTAATGAACGGATTCAAGGCAAAGTTGCTTGACTCAATACTTGGCATTGGTGGCCATGTTAATGTTTATTTCGATAGAAACATAAATTCAGATTATCATGCAGTATCAAAATCTATTGAGAAGATTCCAGGTGTATTGAAAGCAACTCCTATGACCAGTGACCAAGTTATCATTGCAGCAAATGGTAAAATTACAGGTAGCGTGGTGCGAGGCGTATCAGTTAAAGACTTATTTAATAATACTACTGTTACAAATAATGTAATTGTGGGTAATGTAGAAAAATTTGATGAAGGGGTAATAATAGGGGCACGATTAGCAGAAGCTTTGAACATTGACTGTGGCAATAAAATTGTGCTTATATCACCTGAAGGATTTGATGCATTGTTTGATGAGATGCCGAGAATGAAAGAATATGAGGTTGTCGCAATATTTGATATGGGTATGTTTGAGTATAATAATACTTTAATGTATATGCCCATAAAATCAGCACAGGCTTTTTTTAATTATAAAGACAGTATAAGAAATATAGAAGTATTTGTAGATGACATTACTAAGACTAATGAGCTAGCAAATGCTATAGAAAAAGAAACAGGAATGGAAGCTGAAAGTTGGCAATTACAACAAGGCCACTATTTTAATGCTTTAAAGACTGAGAGAAATGTGATGTTTTTAATTCTCACTTTGATTATAATTGTGGCAGCATTCAATATTGTCTCAAATTTAATGATGATAGTGCAAGAAAAGAAATCTGCAATTGCAATCATGCGTACATTTGGTGCAACAACTGGAAGCATTATGCGCATATTTTGCACTTGTGGGCTACTGATTGGTTTTATAGGAACTTATCTTGGCTGTATTATAGGTGTTGTTTTTTCTCTCAATATTGAAAATATTAGAGTGTTTTTAGAAAGCATCACTAACGTTAAATTGCTTGATCCTATGATATACTTTTTTTCAAGCTTGCCAGTGATATTAGTTCCCCAAGACGTAGTGAATGTTTCTGCACTTGCATTATTCCTGTCATTTTTAGCAACAATTGCTCCTGCATTACAAGCAGCTGCGCAAGATCCTGCAGAGATACTACGTTATGAATGATGCTCAGCAAAAATGCATAGGCTGGTTCTTAATTGTGTTATTGTTTGCCAGTTATATTACAATAAATAACATAGTATTTTTGAAAATAAATCAGCAAGAAAGCGAGGACAATATAAAGGTTTTGATGGAAAACATAGATGAGCTCAAGATGTTACTTGAGGTTAATCAATCTAGAATAGAAAAAAAGATGTTTGAGCTAAAGAGAAACCTGCACACTCAATGTGAGCAAGGTGATGGTAGTGCAAGGCATAAGAACCTCGCAAGATTGCTGCTACTTGTGGTTAAAATGAAGAATTCGTTATTACAAGAAACAAGATTTGATAATCATATAAATTCAATAAAGCCTTTAATATCAGAGCTTGACGACCCAGAGATAGAGAATGCAGTGAGTGAATTGGAAAGTTTAAAAGAGGTAAATACTTTACATGAGTTAAAGTTATCTTTTGAAAAGACCATTGCTGTTATTGACTATAATAAGAGTACATTCTTTAAAAGAATCATTTTCAACTGGATAAAGGTAAAAGATAAAAACGATCCACTGAGAGTAAAGTTGACAGAAATTGAGGAGTCAATAAACGATAATGATTGGCAGAGCATAGCTACTACAATAGGCGATTTAACACATCCAGAATTTAAACCATGGCTCAGTAAATTAAATGGTTTTATTGTAGCTTCTAAGAATATTTCAATAATATATCATCACTTATTACAATATATCTCATGATTTACTTCATAGTTTTCGCTCTCTCTTTTTTATTTGGTATATGGGTCAAAGTGAGCGGTGAAGTAATGAGATTAGAATTAGGCAGTTACACCATAAGCGTTGATCTATATTTCATTATTTTTGCTTGTGTATTTTTATTGTTTTTATTAATTATACTTGCACGCTTTTGTTCTTCCATTTCATCAACATTTGCCAACATAAGAAATAGAAGAAAGGATAGAGAAGAATTGCTTCTTTTTGAAGCTCTTTTTAGCATGGATTTGGGCAATACAGATAACGCTCACAAGCTAGTTAAAAATCTAAATGAGGAAAGCGATAAGTTATCTTTAATAAAACTCTTTAACTCAGGTAAGATAGGAAATTACAGCTTCTTCAGCAACGGTTTAACAAACATTGCAAATAAAAATCGCAACTTAGCTCTGCTTCTGGCCAATAAACTAATTGTCCACCTCAAGCGAGAGGGGGCAATCTTTCAAAAATTCATAGAGTATTGCTCAAGTTCGGTTAATGATAAAATTCTGTCTATTCCCTTTCAAATAGAGCATTGCATATTGCAAGAAGATTGGGTTAACGCAATTTTGAAGTTAAAGGAAGCTGCGAAGTTTAATATTTTTCTTCCTTTTGATTGCAAAAAAATGTTAGCGGTTTTTTATTGCGCTTTAGCAAAGCAATATGAAAGTAAAGGGAATTATAAGGAAGCTATAAAGTCTTTATTTAGAGCACAAAATCATTGCGCAACTTTTCAGCCTATCAATTATTTAAAGGCGAAATTATATATTAAACTTGGAAAAATCAGAAAAGCTTCTGCAGTACTAGAGGCAGAGTATACAGTAAATCCTACTCCTCAATCAGCAAAAATTTACATCAGTTTAAATAGTAAAGGTGCTGAAAGGCTATACGGCTTGCGTCCTGATTATTATTTTAGTTATTGTTTACTTGCTTCATCTTCAATTAGCTTAGGTAAGTATGATCTTGCAAATCAACATCTAGACATTGCTATGAAAAAAGCTAATTACATATCAATCTACCTTATTATGGCGCGGCTTAAAATTAAACTGCAAGAATGCGACGAGGCAATTCACTTACTAAACAAGATGGGCTCAGAAGCTTTACCTGACCCATGTTGGAAATGTAAAAACTGTAGTAAACAGCTAAAGCAGTGGGATTACAAGTGTTCAAGTTGTAATAGCTTTAATTGTGTGTATTATGTTCAATAGTAGCTTATATATATAGCTACCATTTCTCAGAACATGTTTAAAATCTCGAAGAGATGAGGTAAAATAAGCATAGATTAATAATGAGGTGTCTATGCGGAAAAGTTATCCAAGCAGTATAAGTCGAGAGCAATTTGAAAAAATCAGGCCAATTCT
>JAITUS010000107.1 GCA_031286185.1 Rickettsiales bacterium | reverse complement strand
CATCCTCCACTGACAACCACTTTTTAAGACGTACAACACTCCACAAAATACATCATACAAATCAAGTTTTTTTGGTTTTATTTTCTGCTTGCTACTCTCCAGAATTGGCCTGATTTTTTTTTTTTTTTTTCGACTTATACTGCTTGGATAACTTTTCCGATTTGACACCTCATTATTAATCTATGCTTATTTTACCTCATCTCTTCGAGATTTTAAACAGGTTCTAAGGCAAAAGCCAGAGTTTTTCCCTTCTCTACCTAATGCTTAAGCTTAAAACATTAGATGCTTTTTACAAGATACAAGGCAAAAGAAACCCTGGCCATTGTCTATTTTCAATATTGGCGTTTTTTAAAGTCTTAAACGCTGCGATTTAGCGACTTTTAAACTGCAACAGACCCTTAGCTTCAACGCTAAGAAATTTTCTAAGCAGAAAAAAAGACAAAAGAACCCCGTGTAGATTGTTCTCACTCTCTAATCCTGAAAATTGGCGTACCATACTGTCTTAAACGACTTATAAGCGCGTTTCAGCTTGTATAGGGAAAAACCTAGAAGTCTAGGTAAAATTAATAAAGACATAAGGTGCACATAGTGCAAAAAATAAACATAAGACGCCAACTACATAATACTCTTGTCGTTTAATCTGCACAGATGAAGATAACTGAATACCTCCAGTTCCATGGTAATGGGGTTGAAAGAATTTGTCAAGTAGTTTTTTGTTCTGTTTCTAGGCCAGTGCTGGATGACTAGAAATAAAGTCTACATACTTATGGCAGCCTCTTACCTCCGCTCAAATAGTTTTTCAATATCACTTAGTTTCATTTCTATATAAGTTGGCCTCCCGTGGTTACATTGTCCCGAATATGGTGTTTTTTCCATTTGCCTCAGCAGTTCATTCATTTCCTCCAATTTCATTTTTCTGCCAGCTCTTATTGACCCATGACAAGCGATAGTGGCTAATATTTTGTTCACTTTATCTTCTATTGGCAGTGTATCTTCTATTTCCGTTAATCTATCAACTATATTTATCAGCATCTCTTTTACGTCTATTGTGCCCAAAATCGCAGGAATTTCCCTTACTACGACCTTATTTTCTGATTTGATTTCAATATCAAAACCCATTTCGAAAAGCTTATTTTTATAAATTTCAACCATCTCCATTCCAGCTTGGTTTTTGATTTCAACCGCTTCAGGAAGTAGTAATTTTTGTCTTTTTATACTTGATTTTTGTTTTAAGCATTCGTATACTAGCCTCTCATGGGCTGCATGCTGATCAACTATAATCAAATTGCCTCTAGCCTCAGCAATAATATAAGTATTGTAGACCTGGCAGCGTGCAAACCCGAGCGGGTGGCTCTCTATTAAATCAATTTGTTCTCTTTCTAGGACTATAGTCTCCGCTTGTGATGGGGATTTTTGCATACCAGTGTAATCAAACGATTTTGACTGTTCCGATAAGCTTTTCACTCTTTCACTTGGAAAAGCAAATTCTCTCATCAGTTGATTTTCTAAAGGATTTGGCCTTCTTTCATAAAATTCTTTTCGATTTTCCGCTTCTTTGCTTTTTCCACTATCAATAAGCTCATCATTCCCTTTGCCAGCACCAAAAGGCGAACCTTCCTTAAGCTCCTCTGTTATTCCAGCATCACTTGTTGCAAAGCTGCCTACTCTCGTTGACAATGCCTTAATTAGCCCCCTTGTCACTATTTCATATATTAGTCTCTTATTTTGAAATCTTACTTCTGATTTATTTGGATGCGCATTTACATCTACTTGATCATACGGCACCTCCAGATGCAACGCTGCAAAAGGATACCTATCGTTTGGAACAAAATCATGATATGCGTACCGAACCGCACCAACAAGTAGATTGTCTTTTATTGGCCTTCCATTCACAAATGTATAAATCATATCAGACTTACCTCGATTGATGGTCGGTTTGCAGATGCGTCCCGTAAGTTTGATGCCGTCTTCTTCATTAACCTCCAGAGAATTGTTTTGAAATTCTTTTTCTATTTCACATAGTCTACTAAACAACGAGGTTTGCTTGGCGTATTTCAAGAGCTTTTTATTACCTGAAGTGAGGGTAAACCCTATACGATAGTTAATCATTGCTAGGTTATTTACAATATCAACGATGCTTTGAGTTTCCGCTCTTTCGGTTTTTAGAAATTTTAGCCTATTTGGAGTGGCAAAAAACAAATCTCGTACTTCAATATACGTGCCTTGTGATAAAGAGTAAGGCGTAATTTCCCCCACCTTTTCTCCACCCTCATACCTTATAGACCACGCTTCACTTGCTCCTCCTGCTCTAGACGATAACTTTATCCTACTTACTGCTGCTATCGAAGGCAGCGCTTCTCCTCTAAAGCCAAGATGCTTGATTTCTATTAATTCACTATCGCTTAATTTTGAAGTAGCATGACGCATAAATGCAAGTTCTAAATCGCTCTTCTCTATTCCATTTCCATCATCTATCACAGTAATAAGGTTGCGACCACCACTCTCTATTTTGATCTCTATTTCTGAACTTCCAGCATCTATTGCGTTTTCGACTAATTCCTTCACTACGCTTGCTGGTCTCTCAATTACTTCTCCCGCTGCTATACGGTTTATAGTTTTTGTATCTAAAAGAATTATCGCCATAAATTTACCATGAACCCGGTTTTTCCTTTACTCCTTTGGTCTGTTTCTCTCTCCATTTTTTTAACCTACCTGCAATTTCACTGTTAGAAATTGATAATATAGATGCGGCGGTAATGGCAGCATTATATGCTCCACTTTCTCCTATGGACATTGTTGCAACCGGAACACCCTTTGGCATTTGCACTATAGACAATAGACTATCCAGCCCGTTTAGTTGCCTACTATGTACAGGAACGCCGATAACAGGTAAATAAGTAAGCGACGCAATCATACCAGGTAAATGAGCTGCCCCCCCTGCACTAGCTATAATAACCTTAAAACCTTTTTCTTGTGCAGATTTAGCAAAATTGAATAGTCTTTCTGGCGTTCTATGTGCAGATATTATAAATATATCATACAAAATTCCTAGCTCTTTTAACATATCAACAGCATGAGCCATAGTGCTATAATCTGATTCACTTCCCATAATTACAGCAACATCTTTTCTTATTCCTGTCATATTCAACATAATTTTACTTACTAACTAAATAGTGTTTCAGCTAAAAAGCAACAAATATTTGAATTACACTATGAATATAATATATAGCATTCTCGTTAAATAGAGATTTGAACAAATATCTATTTTACGATATAGAGATATAAACTTCTTATGTAATATGAATTTACAAAATGACTATTTTAGCCTTGCAATTGCCATTCCTCTTGCTATGAATAATTTTTTTAGGTAAAATAATTATTAAGATTCAAATAAACTTGATGAAAATATTAACATACAATCAATTTAAAGCTTTACATATTAATATCTATAATTATTTAGTACAAACTATATGATATTAATACTTTGAGATATCAAATTTATGTTGTAATGTCTTACAAAGTTTTTGATAGTGGGTGTAAAAAGATTATGGAAATAATAATATCATTAGACAATGGTTTGTGCTTTGTAGAAGTAAAAAAGAAGTTACTTAGCATAATTAGCAAATTTATAGGAGAAAACGGTTGGACTCAAGCCCATGCAGCAGAAAGACTAGGTGTTGACCAGCCAAAGATATCACAAATTAAAAATGGCAAAACAGATGGTTTCTCTCTAGAGCGATTGTTAGGATTCCTCAAAAAATTAGGCTTTGGAATAACAATTATAATAACAGAGAACCAAGCAGTAAAATCTGAAGAAGAAAAGGCAAAACATGAAGCTGAGTCTCAGTAGAGAAGTTGACATTTTGTTTTTTGTGATACAGTATAAAGCTTATTAAGGTAGTATTTTATGGCTGAATCTGTTATAGAAAAATGCACAGAGCGGGTGAATAACCGTTTTAAATTAGCTCTATTGGCGAGTCAGAGGACACATGACTTGAATACAGGGGCAAGTAGTCCAATTGAGGCAGCTAAGTTTAAAGGTCATAAGAATACCATCATTTCTTTATACGAAATAACAGAAAGACAGGTAGATACTCATGAATTATTTAGCCTTTTGGTAAGCAGATGCAAAGAGTACATGAAAGGAAATATGAGTAATGCTTACAGCAGTAATACGAGTAAGCTAGAAAAACTACTAAATTTTTCTGATGACCAGTTTAACATAGATTCCGGTGTGGATCAAGAAAGTGTTGATATTCAAGATGATGAGGTAGAAACCGAAATAGACGATCAAGACAGTGAGGAAATAGATGATGAAGGGTAGATCGAGCAGAGTACTACTGAAGTTTGTAATTTATAGATGATCTACGTTACTGTTTATATGCTACTGCTTTGTATTAGTGTAATGCTATGCCGTATAGTATCCAAGCTGAGCGATATTTACGACAAGGTGCTAGCATTTAACAATTTTTCGACACAAGCAGTTTTACTCATAACAGCAATGTCGATTATTCTGAACAATTTCTTTTTGCTTGATATAGCACTTTTGTACGCTAGTATTAGTTTTGTATCAACTATAGCACTAATGAGGTTAATGTTGCTTTGATAATTTATGATAGGGCCTATTTTCATATTCTTAGGTATTTGTTTAGTAATCATCTCAACCATAGGGACAATCAGATTTCCTGATTTTTATACTAGGTTACATGCAGTAGGTATAATAGATTCCAGCGGCGCGATGTTATTGTTGATTGGTTTTGCTCTGCAGAATGAATTTTCAATCAATACTGTTAAAATAATGTTATTGACCCTTATAGTATGGATAGCTAACTCAACTAACAGCTATATTTTAGCGTGCACTTATTATAAAAGTAAGGGAAAAACTATTAAAGAAGGTTAAGATGCTAGAAATATTGAATGTAACATTACTTTTTCTATTACTTACGGTTACGGTTTTTATAGTTCTTTCAAAACACTTAGTTGTGAGTGGCATTCTAATGTGTGCATTTAGTTCACTCATTGCACTTATGTATTTAATTATGAACGCACCTGATGTTGCAATTACTGAAGCTTCAGTTGGTGCAGGGCTCAGTACAGTTTTTATGTTTGCTGCACTTTCTTTGATAAAAAACCATAAAGTAAATTTATCTCACAACCCTATAACACTTTTTTTTATTTTATTTTTGACTGTATTCTTATCACACTTTATAACTCAATTGCCGGATTTTGGCAGCCATGACGCTCCAATCCACTTGCATGTTGCTCCTTATTATATAGAAAATACTGAAAAAGTTGCTGGTATTCCCAATATAGTGACGGCTATTTTAGCAAGCTTTCGTGGTTATGATACATTTGGGGAAACTATAGTGGTCTTTACTGCCGCACTTTGTATAACATTAACACTAAAAGAAGAAAAAGAAAATGATTAAAGATCCGGTATTAAATGCAGTAACATTTTTAATGGTGCCTTTTATTATCCTATTTGCCTTATATATACAATTTCACGGCGACTACACTCCAGGTGGGGGGTTCCAAGCCGGAATAATTATTGCTTCCGGAATAATACTATATTCAATGTTATTTGGTATATCCGTAACTTTAAAAGCAATACCCTATTCCGTAATTAAACTTGCCAATATGCTAGGTATTTTAATCTACGGGGGAACGGGTATTGCAACAGTTTTATTTGGCAAAAGTTTTTTATCTTATGATATATTATTAACCAACAACGTTGCCGGTCAAAAATTTGGTATTTTCTTGGTGGAACTGGGTGTAGCACTTACTGTCTTCTCCTCCATGTTGATCATACATGTAAACTTTGCTCGTATAAAAAAACAATGACTTTATATAATTATACAATTATTATTATATTAATGATGCTGGGTTTGTATACTATCATAAATGATAAAAATCTAATCAAGAAAATGATAGGGGTAAACGTTTTCCAAGCATCTGTTCTGCTATTTTATATATCTTTAGGATATATAAAAAGCTCCTTGCCTCCTATACTAGTTTCAAATTTTTATTTATATAGCAATCCTATACCGCATGTTTTAATGCTAACTGCCATAGTAGTCGGAATTGCAACATTTTCAGTCGGATTGTCTATAGCAGTAAAAATAGAAGAAAAATATGGAACAATTGACCAAGACCAACATATGTGAGTTAACAGTATCTTAAACTATATGAAGTAACAGGTAGCTACAGGCTAAAAATTAAACTATAGGCTTACTCGTTGTAAGCTTATTTACTAATAAGAGATAAAATTTTAAATATAAAGGTAATGATGTCAACTACTAATAATGCAGAAGGTAAGAAAAAAATCATCAGGGATCTAGTGACCAAAAGTATAAGAAAGGGTGGTTTTATTACTCTTGATGATATAAATGATAAACTATCAGACGAAAATTTCTCATCTGACTTCATAGATGATACTATATCCATATTACAAGATTCTGGAATTAATGTACTTGAAAGCAGCGAAGATGAAGAAGATACTTCCGCCAACAATGATGATAGCAAACTCGATGACGATGATACATTGTCAAGCGCTGCCACAACTTTAGTACAAAACAACGATCCGGTAAGAGTTTATCTACAAGACATGAGCTCCGTAAAGCTTCTATCAAGGGCAGATGAGATCGAGATAGCAAAAAAAATCGAATCTGAAAAGCATAACATGTTGCGTGCAATAATTGAAACATCAGTAACACTAAAAATGATAAAAGTATGGCGTGATGATTTGAGTAGTGGAGCTCTCTTACTGAGAGAAATTATAGACCTAGATGCGATTTATAATTCTGATTTTAATACAATACCCAAAGAGGATGGCGAAAAAAGTGCCGAAGACTTTGAGGATTCTGAAGATGCCAAAGATGATGAACACTGCGAAGATGATGAAACAGGTAATAAAAAGGGTGATGATGAGCGAGAAAGTGGTAACGAAGATATAAACTCAGCAAATTTAAATGTTTCTATTCTTGAAATGGAAAGCGACTTATTGCCCAAGGTCATAGTTGCACTAGATGAGATAATTACTTTAGCAAATGAAGCATTGACACTAAGAAAAAATTCCCCTAGCGAATCAGGATATGAAGATTTATATAATCAAATATGGTCCATAGCGTTACAAATTAAATTAAGTGACGCTGCTGTCACTCAAATTACACAAAAACTCTATAATATAAACAGGTCTATAATGCTTGAGGAAGCCAACCTTATTTCTGAGGCTAGAAAATATGATATTGACAGGGAAAGTTTCTACAAAGTTTATAATGAAGTGCTTTTAAAGTGTGAGTTAAAAGGGACAAGTTTTTTAAAGACCAATGAAAATGAATCTTTTTTTACAGAAGAATTAAAAATCAAATGTACAAGGTTTATAGAAGGTAACTCTGAGTGTATAGCCCGCTCTGTGAATAATATTAAGCAATATATACAAGAAGATAACGTGCAGGAATTTAAGGAGCTAATCAAAAGGATACAAAAACATGAACGAGAAGTCTCCGAAGCAAAGCAGGAAATGATTAAAGCTAATTTAAGGTTAGTAGTCTCCATCGCTAAAAAATATTCAAACAAAGGTCTTGCTCTGCTTGATTTGATACAAGAAGGCAATATTGGTCTTATGAAGGCCGTGGATAAATTTGATTACAAACGCGGATATAAGTTCTCAACTTACGGAACTTGGTGGGTAAGGCAATCAATCACTAGAGCAATACCTGAGCAGTCTAAAGTAGTTAGAATACCGGTTCATATGGTAGAAATTATCAGCAAAATTAACAGAACACTAAGAAAGTTAACTCATGAGATGGAAAGAGAGCCTACATTAGAGGAATTGAGTACGGAACTTGGAATGCCTCTAGAAAGAATACGCAAAGTTATGAAAATAGCAAGGGACCCTGTAAGTCTTGAAGCTCCAACGGGAAAAGATGATAGCAGCACTTTTGGTGACTGCATAGAAGACAAACGAGTCTCAAAGCCAGAAGATGCTGCAATACTTGCTGACTTGCGTGGTATTACAACTAATGTTCTTGCAACTTTAACGCCAAAGGAAGAAAGGATTCTCAGAATGCGCTTTGGTCTTGGTAAAGACGGAAAAGAACATACCTTAGAAGAAGTAGGAAGAATCTTTAACGTAACACGTGAGAGAATTAGGCAAATAGAAGCAAAAGCACTACGTAAATTAAAACATCCAAGCCGTGCTAGAAAACTCAGAGGGTTCTTTTGAGGAAATGCGTCAAATTAATACCAACTTTCGTTATTGGGAAGGCAAATAGAATAGCATGATAAATTGGCTCAAACCTGTAATTATAAGCAAGAAGCGCTAGACTTCTTGCACAACTATATAACAAACTTTTGACAGAGTATTGGTATTCAATAGAAACGAAAAAACTACTTGACAACCTTCGCCGTTACCCTTATCATAGTAATGAAGCTATTTGTTTAACTTCCCAATCTGTGCACTGCATGTCTTTTTAAAACTTCTGGTTTTTACCTATATAAGCTGAAACGCGCTTATAAGTCGTTTAAGACATCACCCAACGTCAGATTTTAAAATAGAGAGTGGAATAACTAGCTACCACGGGGTTTTATT
>JAITUS010000093.1 GCA_031286185.1 Rickettsiales bacterium | reverse complement strand
AGAAATTTACCAGGCAGAAAAAAGACAATAAAACCCCGTGGTAGCTAGTTATTCCACTCTCTATTTTAAAATCTGACGTTGGGTGATGTCTTAAACGACTTATAAGCGCGTTTCAGCTTGTACGGATAAAAACCCGAAGTTTTAAAAAGACATGCAGTGCACATAGTACACCAAATACAAGTTTTCTTGTCATTTTAACCTGCACAGATTGGGAAGTTAAATAAATAGCTTCAATACTATGATAAGGGTGACGGCGAAGGTTGTCAAGTAGTTTTTTTGTTTCTATTGGATGACGGCTAGTCAAATCACAATGTTCATGCAGTTGTGTGTTACGCTACTTGGATGACATCTCTGTGCTTGAGATAGAGTTTGCTATAAAATGAACTACTTTTAAAAACAATCATCATAATTAATCTTGCTTAAATAAAACATGGCTGAAATAATCCATATTTTCAAGTACTTTGCCACTACCTAGGGCAACGCAGCAAAGCGGGTCATCTGCTACACGCACTGGCAGTTTTGTTGTTTCACTAATAACTCTGCCTAAATTGCGTAATAATCCACCACCACCAGATAAAACTATCCCTTTATCGACTATATCAGAGGAAAGTTCAGGAGGAGTACTCTCTAATGCTGTCTTAATAGCAGAAATTATTTGATGCACAGGCTCTATTAAACTTTCTGCAACCTGATATTCTGATAAAAGCATTTCTTTTGGCATACCGCTCACTAAGTCTCTACCTTTAACCATCATTCCCTCTTTATTATTTTCATCCGGTAGGCTAGCCGAACCTACGCTTTTCTTAATCCTTTCAGCTGTTGTTTCACCAATCAATAACTTATGGGTTTCACGAATGTATGATTTTATTGCTTCATCCATAATATCGCCACCTACTCTGGCAGACCGTGAATAAACAATTCCTCCTAAAGAAATAATTGCAACTTCAGTTGTACCGCCTCCTATATCAACAACCATGGAACCCTCAGGTTCGGTAACCGGAAGTCCAGCACCAATTGCTGCAGCCATTGGCTCTTCAATCAAAAATACTTCATTTGCACCAGCACTTTCTGCTGCATCTTGTATAGCACGCCTTTCAACTGGAGTGGACCCAGATGGAACACATATAATAATGTTAGGCTTATTAACAGTGAGTTTTGTATTTGCACTACGTATGAAATACTTTAGCATTTCTTCCGCACTTTTAAAATCAGCAATGACTCCATCTTTTAATGGCCTGATTGCCTCTATTTCTCCAGGCGTTTTTCCTAGCATCATTTTAGCTTTTTTACCAAAAGCGTAAGGAACACAGCTTCCTTTTTCCTTTATTCTTGCTACAACTGAAGGCTCATCAAGCACTATTCCTTGATTTTTTTGATAAACTAAAGTGTTCGCAGTGCCAAGGTCTATAGCAATATCGCTAGCGAATAAACCTTTGAAAGTAAAAACGTTACAAAAATTTCTAGTTAATTTCTGAAAAAAACTCATAGACAACTCAAAAAAACATTTTATTGAGACAAATTATACTTTTCAGATAAGTAGTTAGTACAGCATTCAACGTCTAACCCCTTGCCTGTTACTTTTTTTAGTAGATCCGAAAAACCATACTTTGTACTGCATATATTTTGGGATAACCAACTGATAAGTAAACTAAAATCTCCTTTCATTATAGCACCTAAGAACTCGTAATGATCTTTTTTAATGAAAGAAAAAATCTGTACAGCGGTAATTAAAGCCATAATTTTAACAGGAAAATATCCCATGATTCCGCTTGTCCAGTATTCATCTTGAAAATAAGTGTCTAGTTCATTTTTAGTTTTTACTGGAATTTTATAATGCTTCATACCTTCCAACCATGCATCATGGAGGTCTTTGACCTCTAACGTACCATTTATTATATTCTGCTCTAACCTAGTCCTCAGCATGATGTGAGCTAACAGACTAAGTTCATCTGCATTCTTTAAAAGGGAAGAAAGATTTATTTTATTGAAAACCAAGTACAAATTCTCAACACTGCCGAATTTCGCATTAGTCTTACCTTTTATAGTAAATTTCTCTTTTATGTACGGTTGAATAAACTCAATAAATTCTCTAGATGTTCCAATCACCCTTTCCATGAATAATCCTTGGGTTTCATACATAACGTGTTCTGTAATTGGGCTACTTACAGAATTTTGCGCTAAACATTTTCGATAAATTTCACGGCCACTACATCGTAAAAGTAGAAACAAACCGCAACAAAAATCAGATTCATTGTAATCTATAGGGTGATAACAAGAAGTATGGCATAATGTAATACCCATTTTCTGTAGACACAGCGAGCCGAGTTCAATTTGCCTTTGAGTAGCAACTTTCTGCATATTAATAGCTTTGTCTTTCTTTTGCTTTTCAATTATTTTATCTACACTTTCACAGAAAAATTTGCCTACCTTAGGAAATATTTCCTTTATGCTCTTTTCTGTGATATCAAAATCATAGTCAGCAAGCAGCGAGTCGTATTTCGAGCATTTTAACTGCTGCGATTTTATAGAAACCACTTCGCGAACAAGCTTGACCAGATCAGCAAAGCGTTTTTTTAGCTTTTCCAAGCTGCTAGTTTCAGACTGAGATAGCTTCCATAAATTTTGGCACTCAACTTTAGCCTGGGATAAAGACTTTACTAAATCAATGGGAATAGCACTGCTGCTTTTATGCATCCTCTCCATTAATTTTAGCTGCCGATTGCTAACACTCCTTTTATTGCCAAGAGCACTTGCTTCTATTAATGATTCTTTTATTGTGTCGTGAGAAATAATTTCATGTTTAATTTCTTCTAGAAGACCCATTTGCTCAACTTTGTCTTCTACGTTTAATTGACTTTGGCTTAGTACTTTTAGCGTGTTTTCAATACTCTTTACCCTACACAATACTTCCTCTAAGAATTTATGAGATTTCATATTTGTTCATTTTTTAGAAAACATCTGTTTAATATCGTAATAGATTAATAATAAAGTTAAAAGTATATTTACTCAAAGTGCAATAAAAAATTATATATTCTATGCCTTTACTAGATTTTTCCACCAAAAGTCTAGCGCCTTATTAGAAAATTAATTGTAAGATTGTAGAAAAGTATTTAGTATTTTATTTTTCTTGACTATACTGCTATAGAGAGATTATTAAATACTAAAATTTAAAGCTACGCACTATTTTAAAATTTATGGAGGTTTAGTGATGTGGAGTAGGTTGATTGTAATGTGCTGTTTTTGTTTACTGCTTACTGGTGTAAGCTCTTGTCCAAAGAAAGGAGTGAACACAGCAAATAAAATGAACTCTGTTGTTAAACAGATGGGTGAAAAAAGAGTTTTTTTTGATTATGATAAATCTAATATTGACGAAACAGGTGCAGATGTATTGCTCGATGTAATGGAGGTGCTGCAAAATAACCCTGATATGAAGGTTACTGTAACTGGTCATACTGACAATCGTGGTTCTTATGAGTACAATGTTGCACTGGGCGAGAGAAGGGCAGATGCAGCTAAGAAATTTATGGTTAGTTGTACACCTTATCTAGAAAATAGAATAAAAACTGCCTCTAGAGGTGAAACTGAACCTTTAGTTTATGTACAAGACGACTCTAAGAATTCCAAGTATGAAAAACAGCATGCTAAAAACCGTAGGGTGGAGTTCTCATTTTCTGAAGCAAAGAAATAGTTTTTTGTATTAAAACCTAGATCCCAGTGTCAAGCACTGGGATAACTAAAGATAAGGGTACTTGGAATAGTATAAAGTAAAGGATGCTTAGGGTTGTAAGGGGAGGAAGACACAGAAGAACACAACGCATAGTTGGAATCCAGCAAGTGTTATTTCCTATATAATTGACTTAAGAAAGCAAATTATGCAAGAGACATAATGGAATTAGAGTCATTATTTCAAGATGTAATCAAAGGTTTTGCTATCCATAACAATAAAGTTGCAGTTGCAGTGTCAGGTGGTATAGACAGTATAACTTTATTGCATTTAATGATTAATTGGACAAAAAAAAGACAATGTCCTCTTCCTATAGCATTAACAGTAAATCATGCATTGCGTCCAGAGTCTCAGGAGGAAGCCGAATTTGCTGTAAGTTATGCAAAAGAACTTGGAGTAGAGGAGTCGTTCATATTAAACTGGGAGAAGCAAAATATCAAAGGTAATGTTCAATCACAAGCACGAAAAGCACGATATAAGCTACTAACAAAGTGGTGCAAAAGTAACAATGTTAAGCACCTACTAATTGCTCATCATAAAGATGATCAAGCAGAAACGTTTCTACTCAGGCTTGAACGTGGTAGCGGCATAGATGGATTGTCATCTATGGATTACAAATCCCTTTTGAATGGAATTTGCATAGTAAGACCATTGTTGAGTTTTAGTCGTAGTGGAATAGAAAAATACGCAAACTTTCATCAGCTAAAATGGGTTGAAGACAGAAGCAATCAAGATTTGAAATATAGGCGCACGTTATACCGCAACCTGCTTAAAGTAAGCGATAATCAGGAGATTTTAACAGAGCGAATATGCCTCACAGCTCTCCACATGAAAAGAGCTGCAAAAGCGTTGATGCACTACACGCGTCTTGCATTTAATGACTGTGTTAATGTTCATGATCTTGGTTACATTGAAATCAAACTAAGTGAATTTCATAAATTGCCTGAAGAAATAGCCTTGAGGCTTCTGCTCTATTCTATAATGGTAATCAGCAGTAAACACTACAAACCAAGATATAACAATCTTATTGCAACATTTAACCAAATATTGCAAAAGGATAACGATCTTCATTGTACGCTTTCTGAGTGTAAAATAAGGAAGTACAAAGAAAGCATATTGGTAATTAGAGAACCATCAAAAATACAGGAGGTATCTGTAAGTTTGCCACTCAATGGTCCTGTTGAATGGGATAACAGATTCAGCTGCACAATATTTGGGGATCAGGAGTGTTCAGTAACTATTGTCCCGTTAAAGACAACACATAAGATCCCTACGTTCTTAAAAGATTATAATTGCTGTTCTGAGGTTTTTTACTCTTTACCTGTGGTGCTAAAAGATGAAAAGATACTGGCTTATTCTCATATAAATTATAATGAAGAAAGTATCCATAACGGTAAGTTTCAATGCATTACTAATAGCGTAATAAAACGAAATCTGGTAAGCTTAATTGATATTTAGTCAAAAATAACAATGAAAAAATTTTTAGAAGGCCTATTGATTTGGTTAGTAATAGTTGTGCTTGTTTCGGTTACTTATATCCAGTTCAGCGGAAATATAGGAAAAAGTAAAACAACTATACCTTTTTCAGAATTTTTAACTAGGCTGGAAGATAGCGACATAGAAAGTGTTGTCATAAGAAATCAGAACATCGAAGGCAAGTTTAGAGATGGGTCAAGTTTTAACTCAAGTGGTGTTGTATATAGCGACTTAATAAAAAGTTTGCATGACAGAAAAGTGAAATTCTCCTTTTCAACTGGAGATTCTGCAATGAGCATCATTGGGGGATTACTTATTCAATGGATCCCAACATTTATCTTTATCGGGTTATTACTATTCCTTTTAAAACAAACGCAAGCAGGAAGCAACAGAACCATAAGCTTTGGCAAATCAAAAGCTAGGCTCATGACTAGCGGAAAAAAAGTGACATTTGACGATGTTGCTGGAATTGATGAAGCAAAGGAAGAGCTGGTAGAAATTGTTGATTTTCTTAAACAAAGGCAAAAATTTCAAGTGTTGGGTGGAAAAATACCAAAAGGGTGCCTCTTAATTGGCTCTCCTGGAACTGGTAAGACCCTACTTGCTCGTGCAATCGCAGGTGAGGCTAATGTGCCATTCTTTAGCATTTCTGGATCTGACTTTGTCGAAATGTTTGTTGGTGTTGGGGCAAGCCGTGTACGTGATATGTTCGATCAAGGCAAGAAACACGCCCC
>JAITUS010000060.1 GCA_031286185.1 Rickettsiales bacterium | reverse complement strand
AGGAAGCCAATTTATACCACAAATCCTATTGAGGGACTACATCTACAAATCAGAAAAATTACCAAGACCAAGGGTTCATTTACCAACACAAATGCCTTTGTATAAACAGGCATATTGTGCTGTATAAAAGGTAGAGCAAAAATGGACTATGGCTGTTGGGCTTTGACTGTGTCTCAACTTGATATTTTCTTTCCTGGTAGGTTGAAATTTGAGTTGAACTAAACATGCGGTTTGACACAGTTTATTTAACACTCCCGTTTATGTTTTCCTATTCGCATATGTTAATATTTCATTATATTAGCGATAGGGTAAGGCAATAGCTGTTAATACTTTTGAAACAGAAATTATATATGGTGCATATAATAATATTAAAAGGAAGATTGTGGAAATCACCCCCTCAATAAAAAAGGAATTAAAGCTAAGTACACTATATACTTGCCTAGAGAAGTGCAAGAGTGCGTTTTGGTTTATTTTCTAGTTTAGTTCAGGGATTAATTTATTAATGTTATTCCTGCCACTTTATACCTCTCAGGTACTTGATCGAGTGATATCGAGTGAGAGTGTATCAACACTAGTTATGCTGACAATTATTACTTTATCTGCGTTTGCGTGCTCTGCAATGCTTGAAACTTGTCGATATTTAGCCACGGCAAAAATTGGCGACTGCATTGATAAAACTGCAACACCAGAGCTGATAGTGAGGTCAATCAGGCTAACATCAGTGCAAAGCTCAACTTGAAGTGGTGAAGCAATACGGGACTTTGGGGTGATAAAGAATTCCATGATAGGAAATGGTATATTCTCACTATTTGATACTCCGTGGTCGTTAATTTACCTTGTTGTGGTTTTTATGATACATACCTCCAGAGGGTTTATAGCTGTTGCTGGAATCATTACACTAGTCTCTATGGCAATATGGAATGAGCTTGCCACCAAACGCTAATTGCAAGAAACCAATGAAGAAACTATACGTAATATTAATGCCATAGATGTTGCAACAAGAAATGCAGAAGTGGTTGAGGCTATGGGTATGTCAGAATTTATAGTCTCTGATTGGTGTAAACGGAACGATCAGAACCGAGCGATGCAAATTAACCATTTGACGCCTAATGGCCACTTTAGTGGTCGTACCGCACCGCTAACCTCCAGACGTTGCATTTTATGTATTTATTCAACAAATATACGTACTGAATATTTTAAACATGCTGCACACTCTCCGTTTTTTCCTCTTGATAATGCCGTTTATTTCATAATGCTACCTTTTTTGGTTCCTGTATTATTCACATTTTATATACAGAGTGTGCTAAAATTTTAAAGAAAATTCCGGCGCCTAAAAGTTAAGGCACAAAATCGTTCTAATGTAATTACTGGAATCACTAAGTTTTTGCGCTCAACTCTGCAAATATCGGTGATTGAAACAGGTGCATTACTTCCAATCACAGCTCACAAAACTGCCGGTAGCATCATTGCTGCCTCAATTTTCATGGGTAGGGTATTGGCTCCATTTGATGCAGCAGTTCATACATGGAAATTTTTAAATCAAGCCAGAATGTCATATGGGAGGCTGCAAAGACTTATACTAACATCGCCAAAAAGAAAACAAACTATGGCTCTACCAGAGCCTGAAGGGAAGTTGGAATTTGATAGAGTATTCTTTACTCCTTATGGGAGCAACAAGCCAACAATAAAAGGAATATCATTTATTATAGAGCCTGGAGGTGTAGTTGGTGTTATTGGTGCTAGTGCTTCTGGTAAGTCGACCATTGCAAAACTAACTGTTGGTGAATGGAAACCCATATCTGGTGTAGTCAGACTAGATGGTGCTGATGTATATACTTGGAATCGAGAGAATTTTGGTAATTATATTGGTTACTTACCTCAAGATATTGAGTTATTTAACACTAGTGTCAAAGCTAATATTGCTCGCATGAGACCAGACCCAAATCCTGAAGAAATAATCAAAGCAGCAAAAATTGCAGGAATACATGAATTAATACTACGCTGACCAAATGGATATGATACAGCAATAGGAGGAGCTAGAGGAGTAACGCTCTCTGGTGGCCAAAAACAGCTTCTTGGACTTGCAAGGGCTTTTTATGGTAATACTAAGCTTTTACTGCTTGACGAGCCAAACGCTAACTTGGATACTAATGGGCAGGCGCGTTTGATTAATGCAATCAATGTTGCAAGAAAACAAAATACCACCACTCTCATCGTCACTCATAAGCTACCGTTGCTATCCGTGGTTGATAAAGTGATTATCATGTCAGATGGTGTCATTTACGCTATGGGACCAAAAGATGAGATTTTGAGCAAATTAGTTGCTCCATCACCAGATACCACAGAAGATAAACGTTCTTCAGCAAGTGGTTAAAAAGAGGGAAGTGTGTGATACTTCGCTTTGCCTTATAATGTACTATATAGAACTTAATCTGACAGGCAAGGATTAACTGACAGAAGAATTGAAAGTATTCAGGTGATATAGAAGAATACATAACTAATCGCAAGATAAAACTTGATAAGAATAACGATATCTCCACTGCAGCAAATAAAGGTGAATTATTAAAAGATGACGAAGTTCTACAAAATTATTGTAAAAATTTAAACGATTATGCAAGGAGCAAAAAAATATATTATGTCGTTGGTCGTGATTATGAAGTAAATCGCAGTATAGAAATCTTATTAAGACGCAGAAAAAATAACCCTTTATATGTCGGAGACCCAGGTGTTGACAAAACAACAATAGTTGAAGGTCTGGCATTGCAAATTATCGAAGGTAGTGTTCCCAACACACTGAGATCCAGCACAATTTATGCCTTGGATTTAGGATCACTTCTTGCAGGAACACGCTATAGAGGTGACTTCAAATAAAATCTATAATAAAAGTAATTGAGACAAAACTTGGCGCTATTCTTTTTATTGACGAAATACACACTATTATTGGAGCAGGCTCAACAAGTGGCAGCTTTCTTGATGCCGGCAATCTGCTCAAACCTGCACTTGCAAGAGGTACATTGCGTTGTAACTGCATACAGAGAATACAGCAATAGGATAGAGCATTGGCAAGAAGGTTTCAAACAATTCATATAAAAGAGTCTTCCGTTAATGAGACAATAAAGATACTAGATGGTATAAAGCATTACTATGAAGGGTACCACGGAGTATATTACACGAAACATGCCATTAAATCTGCAGCTGAACTTTCACATAAGTATATTACTGGGCGAATATTACCTGATAAAGCAGTTGATGTTATAGATGAAGCAGGGGCGTATTGTGAGTTACAAAAAACAGGAAAAAAATGATAAACAGTAGAGACATTAAGAATACTATCACTAGGATTACAAACGTACCTTGTGGGCTTGATGATACGCAAAGAGTAAAATCTCTTAAGGAAAATCTCGAGAAGGTCATTTTTGGTCAGGAACAAGCGATAGAGTCTCTTGTTAATTCTATTAAATTTGCCAGATCTGGTCTGAGAAGTTACAATAAACCCTTGGCAAATTATCTTTTTGCAGGACCAACTGGTGTAGGTAAGACTGAACTTGAGAAACAGCTAGCACAAAGTACGGGTATGAACCTTATACGATTTGATATGTCTGAATATATGGAAT
>JAITUS010000153.1 GCA_031286185.1 Rickettsiales bacterium | reverse complement strand
GGCCTGATTTTTTCAAATTGCTTTCGACTTATACTGCTTGGATAACTTTTCCGCATAGACACCTCATTATTAATCTATGCTTATTTTACCTCATCTCTTCGAGATTTTAAACAGGTTCTTAGAGGGCAAGAAGGCACTAAAGAGTACAAGCACACCGCAGGTGAAAAATTTGTTCTGCTTGATGATTCAATAATATCTTTTGAAATGCAACCAGGAAGAAAATTTTATCTAAAAGCAGTCACTTATGGTGATTCGCTGGATAGTGTGGAAGCGAAGGTATTCCTCAAAACTTAATAACGTCTGACTTTAGTCTCTAGAATTTCTTTCAGTTACTATGCTGTTGCCAAATTTTGCAAAATTTATTACCCTATAATTTCAAGTCCTGACAAGTTTGTTGGAATCATGCGTACAATGTGTTTATTAGTGAAAATCCGGAAAAACAATGGAAGAAAAGTTAATATATTACTTTAGCCCAAGCAAGTGTGAAGGCAATGCAGAAATGAAAAATCTGCTGGGAGGAAAGGGGGCAAATTTAGCGGAAATGTGCAACGCTGGTATTCCCGTTCCACCTGGTTTTACAATCTCCACTTCTGTTTGCAAAAACTATCACCAGGGTAATAGATTGCCTGACGATCTGCGTAACGAAATCAAAAAATACCTGGCGATTCTTGAAAATGATATCGGTTGTAAATTCGGGGATTCAAATAACCCCTTACTGGTTTCGATACGCTCTGGTAGCGTCAATTCAATGCCGGGTATGCTCGATACAATCCTAAATGTTGGCTTAAATGATGCAACCGTTGTTGGACTTGCAAAAAAAAGTGGAGAACGTTTTGCCTATGATAGCTACTGCCGTTTTATTACGATGTACTCCAACGTTGTGCTACAGCTTGACCATCACCTGTTTCAAAGCGTTATTGATAATGAACAACAAAAAAATGGAGCAAAAAGTTTAGCCGATCTTGAGGTTGATGTCTTAAGAAAGATCGTTGACGATTTCAAAAAGATAGTACATGAAAAAACTGCAGAACATTTTCCGCAGAACGTTGAAGAGCAGTTGCTCAGCTCAGTAAATGCGGTGTTTGCTTCTTGGCAGAATGACAGGGCTGTTTCCTATAGAAAAATAAATAACATTCCTGAAACCCTTGGAACTGCAGTCAATATACAAGCAATGGTTTTTGGTAATCTGAACAACAATTCTGCAACTGGTGTGATATTTACGCGTAATCCCGCAACTGGGGAGAAAAAGTGTTTTGGTGAATTTTTGGTCAATGCACAGGGTGAGGATGTGGTCTCCGGTATTTACACCCCTATGCCAGTTGACGGGGAGCAAGAAAATACCATGGAGAAATTGATGCCAAGCGTGTACCGAGAATTGTGCGATGTATGTGAAAAGCTTGAAAGGCACTATAAAGACATGCAAGATATAGAATTCACCGTGCAGAACGGCAAGTTGTGGATTTTGCAGACTAGGTCCGGTAAACGTACAGCTGAGGCTACCGTGCGCATAATAGTTGATATGGTAAACGAAGGAACGATTACAAAAGAAGAAGGAATATTGAGAATTGATCCAAAAACTTTTGATGGTTTATTGCATCCAGTCCTTGAAGTTAAGGGTGATCAAAAAGTAATAGGGAAGGGGCTGCCGGTTTCCCCAGGTGTGGCTTCTGGATATGTAGTGTTCAGCGCAAATGATGCAGAAAAAGCTGCAGAGCAGGGTAAAAAAGTAATTTTAGTAAGATCAGAAACGAGCCCTGAGGATATTAATGGGATGAATGCTGCAAGCGGTATAATAACGGCACGAGGAGGAATGACTTCACATGCTGCTGTTGTAACCCGTGGAATGGGTAAGCCGTGTATTTGCAGTGTAGGTGGACTTTATATCGATAAAGATGGAAATTTCTTTTCTGTAGGAGATACAAAAGTAAATAAGGGAGAAACAATTACCATCAATGGAGGAACGGGTGAGGTAATGCTTGGCATTCTTCCTACAATTTCGCCTGAGTTATCGCAAGAATTCAAAACGATAATCAACTGGATAGATGAAATTAAAACGATCAAGGTAAGAGCAAATGCTGATACTCCAAAAGATGCAAGAATTGCTAAAGAATTTGGCGCGGAAGGTATAGGCTTATGTCGCACGGAACATATGTTTTTTGCTAGTGACAGAATTGAGTTCATTCAAAAATTGATAATAGCTGACGACAAGATTGAAAGAGCGAGTGCACTGAGCAAATTAGAGCAAATGCAAAAGTCTGACTTCAAAGAAATATTTTCTATTATGGAGGGCAGGGAGGTTACTATACGTTTGCTTGATCCACCTCTACATGAGTTTTTACCTGACAATCAATCCACCATAGAAAAAATCGCTAAGTCACTCAATAAGCCAGTTGAGTCGGTAAAAAACAAAATAGCACAGTTGTCAGAAAAAAATCCAATGCTTGGTCACCGAGGCTGCAGGCTTGCCATTTCTCATCCTGAAATATATAGCATGCAGATTAGGGCAATACTCAGCGCCGCAGATGAGCTAAGAAAAGAAAAAAAGGCAGAAATTAAGCCTGAAATTATGATTCCTCTTATCATGGATGAGAAAGAATTTGTACTGATATGCGAGTTAATAAAGAAAGAATCCTCTGTCTCTGTCATCGCTGGAATGACATCAGACAAGGCTTATTCAATCGGAACAATGATAGAACTGCCACGGGCAGCACTGATTGCCGATAAATTAGCAAAACACGCAGAATTTTTTAGTTTTGGTACTAACGATTTAACGCAAACAACCATGGGGCTCTCAAGAGATGATTCAGTAAAATTCCTCGACTCCTATAAGGAAAACAATATATTCGAAAACGATCCATTTGAAGTGCTGGATACTGAAGGGGTAGGGAAGTTAATCAAGATAGCTATCGAAAGAGGCAGGAAAACCCAAAAGGAAATAAAACTTGGTATATGTGGAGAGCACGGAGCAGATCCAAAATCTATAGAGTTTCTCATCAAATCAGGGGTAGATTACGTTTCGTGCTCGCCCTATAGAGTACCGATTGCGAAATTAGTAGCAGCGCAATTCAGCGTCAAATCTAAATGTGTTAGGTAAATTAGATTTCAGCGTTATGCACTGCCTTCCTGGTCTTTCAAATCATAACTGTACAGTTTTGGCTTATGCGTTCAACTCTATTTTCTTCCATCTCTTTATAACTTGGCAATGTAGAATCTTTTACATGTAATCCAGTAGCTACTAGAGCTAAAGCAGCTACAATACCACAAACCGCTGCACCAGCTATAGATGGAACCATCACAGCAACAGCAATGAATAATCCTGTAATAACAACTCCAACAACATCATTCCTTAATGAGGTGTGAAAATTTTCCTTGCTTTCTTTATACTTAGTTTCCTCTTCATTTGGTGGAGAAAATTGAGGACCTATGAAGTCATGAGGTCCGTTATCACCGCTTGACGTAGTAGTTGCACTGGCGTTTGTTAATACTACAGGAGGTACTGGTTTATAACCAACATTTCCGCTGGGCTTTGGTTTATTTTCTTTTACGCTTGGCATAGTAACGACCTGGTTAATCGTTACTACAGGTATTTCATTGTCGTGATTGCAATTATCACCATTGGTGCTGATTGGAGGCACTGTTGCCGTAGGTCCACTGCTTCTGTTGTGATTTAGTAAGTCATTATTATTAAAACTAACCGGAGGCACTGTTGCTACAGGTCTACTATCAGCATTTCTACTACTGCTGGATGCACTATTTGTTTCTATATGAGGTGCTTTTTGCTTCTCTTTTTCCCCATTTTTTACCGCTGATTCCAGTAGCAGAATTATTGTATTAGTTTTTGGGCACAGTTTGCTTTCTTTCTTAAGTGACGATTGGTTCTGTTTCATTATTTTTAAAAGACTTCCTATACTAACCTCTGGTATACCTACCATATACTCTAATAGTCGATTAACTTTTGGTGCATCATATTCCATAACAGCATCACTTAGAGCTTTAACCTTTTCTTCTTCAGTTAGATCCTTGTTACACTCAAAGAATTGCCTCATAACTTCAATTTTTTCTCTGTGAAGGACTGTAGTCTTCAGCGTATTAAGAACCTTTGCCATATTTTCAACTTGTTTTTTGGAAAGATTCTCAGTCTTCGATGTATTAAGAACCTTTGCCATATTTTCAACTTGTTTTTTGGAAAGAATCGTAGTTTTCATCATATCTTCAATCTGTTCTTTGTGAAGGACTATAGTCCTCAGCGTATCGAAAGCATTGATAATTTTTTCTTCCTGTTTCCTATGAGAGACTTCAGACTTCGGCGTATTAAAAGCCTTTACCTTATCTTCAATGTAACCAATTTCAGGTTTCAACTTATCAAGAGTCTTGATAAGTTGTTCTTCTTGTTCCCTACTAAGGTTTTCAAGCTTCAGCTCATTAAGAGCATTTACTGTATTTTCAATGCAAAGAACACCCTTTTTCAACGTATCAATAGCTTTTATCATATCTTCAATTTTTTTTTCGGAAAGGACCTTGGTCTTCAGTATATCAAGAGCCTTGATCATACCTTTAATTTGTTCCTTTTGTTCCTCATGAAGAACTGTGCTCCCCAGCGTGTTAAGGTCCTTTACTATATTTTCAATTTGTTCTTCGTGACTGGCCTTATTTCTCAGCGTATTAAGAGGTTTTATACCTTCAATTTGCTCTTTCTTTTTGTGAAGGAGTGTGGTCTCCAGCGTGCTGAGCTTCTGTACTATATTTTCAGTTTCTTTTTTTTCTTTGCAACAGACCTCATTCCTCAGCATATTAAGAGACTCTCCTATACCTTCAACTTGTCCTTTCTCTTCGCGAAGGAGCTGAGTTTTCAGCTCACTAAGAACCCTTAACGCCTCTTCATATTTTATGTGACCTAAAAATGATTGAGCTTCTTGAGCATTACCTTGAACAATAGCAAAATTCAAAGCTTGCAATTTTTCTTCTTCATTAAACTTACCACTATCTAAAAGTATCTTAACAATATCAGCTTGCTTTATTGTTGCAGCACGATCCAATAAAGTATAAGCAGTATCTTGAATATCATTGACCTTAATGCCTGAATTTGCGAGCAACTTAACAATCTTTAGAAATATATCACGACCGTCGGTAATACTAGGTCCTTCTGAACGGACAGCATAATAAAGCAAAGTCCAACCATCTTGATTTGTTATTTTTATATCTACTTTCTCTTTTTTAAGCTCCTTGCTAAACTCTTCAGCAGTTATATTAGGGTTTTTAGTTACAATTTCCTTCATTTTCTTATATGACATAGCAAATTGAGTATCTCCGGAGTTGCTGGAATCTGCTGAGCTGGGTTCTGCTTCATTTTCTTCTACATCAGGTGTGCTTTGCTCCTCTTCCTCGTTTACCGCTGCAGTTATTTGCTCTTGTTGAGGAAGAGTAAATCCGTTGTTAAGAAGAAAATCCTTAACACGTGAGTTATCATTTTCAGTTGCATGTTTTAGTAGTAAGTCTCCTAATGAATTGTCCCCTTCACATTTATCTTGAAAATTAACTTCTTTAAATTTAGCTTTTCTTTTTAATCTCTTTTGCAAATCTTCAAGGCTGGCAACTTTATCATTAAATTTATCACCATCTATTAAAATCCTATCTGTCTCTAAACATAACTCCCTGATATCATCATCACTATATGCCATAACTAAACCTACTACTATATGTTGGTTTATTATATCAACTTCCCCGCAATCAGTCAAGACATCTTGCAGTCTCAAATGGCATGATATATATTGAATGCTTTATTTGATTCTTAAGTGGATGATGGAAAATCTAGCTTACAAATTAGTCAAAGTGACTGAAGCTGCGGCACTCGCTGCGTATAAATTGGCAGGATTTGGTAATGAAAAAAAGACTGATCAGGTTGCAGTTGATGCAATGCGGACGGTGCTAAACTCCATGGAAATAAATGGTACAATCGTAATTGGAGAAGGTGAGAGGGATAAAGCACCGATGCTATATATCGGGGAAAAAGTTGGCACAGGAAGTGGCCCTGAGATTGACATTGTAGTTGACCCACTCGAAGGCACTACGATTTGCGCTCATTATAAACAAGGAGCAATGTCTGTTCTTGCTGCAACGAAAAAAGGTAATTTTTTGCATGCACCTGATATTTATATGGAAAAAATAGCGGTAGGAAAAAATCTTCCAGAAGGTGTAGTTTCACTAAAAAATAGTGTTGAAAAAAATTTGGACAATCTAGCCAAGGCAAAGGGATGTAAAGTAAGTGATCTGAAAATAACTATACTTAAACGTGAAAGACATAATGAATTAATAGCGAAAATCAGGAGATTAAGCGCAAAAGTTAAACTAATAGATGATGGTGATATTGCTGCTGTAGTCTCATTAGTGGGTGGCAATCATGATATGTATATCGGGGTAGGGGGAGCGCCAGAAGGAGTGCTTGCAGCTGCAGCGCTAAGCTCAATCGGTGGACAGATGGAGGGAAGATTAATATTTGACACGGGTCAGTTAAAAGAAAGAGCAAAAAGTTTGAATATTGATGACCCAGAAAAAATCTACACTATAAAAGATATGGCAAGAGGCGAATCAGTGTTCATTGCTACTGGAGTAACAAGTGGAGAACTTGTGGATGGAGTTAAATTTAATCATAACATCTGTTCAACTAATTCTTTAATAATACTGCCTAACAAGCTGGTAAAGCTGCAAACAACACAGAATTTATGTTAATTTTTTTAGTGTTAGCATACCTAAATTTTAGCTTTACAGAATACAAACATTAAATATACTACTTTTATATTGGAAATGTAAGGGGGTATAATGTTCGATTCATCACGTTCTCAAGAAAACCTGATTGTACAAGGAATTTCTCAGGACAAGCATAAATTTGATGACGATCCTGAGGTACAAAACATATTATCGGATTTTGAAAAATTGGATTTTGGGAACAATCCATGTAATGATGCTTGGAACGTCATAAATTATAACGAAGGTAAAGAGGCGAATCCGTTCAATAAAATAGCAAAGTATTATGGAAGAAAGAAAAATGTTTTCCTTTTTATCTCCATGCTGCAGGACAAGGAGCAATCGGAAAAGATAATCAATATAGTCAGTAAGAAATGTAATGTTCAAGCTAAAGAAAAGTTCATAGAAAGAATGAACATATACTTAGATAGAATCAGCAAAGGAGAGCATGATGCGAAAGAGTTTTTAAACAGTGATCTGACAGCTTTCTTTAATGGATATCATGTAGCATGTCCAGGGCACGAGCGCAATATTCATGAGAATCTTAATATTAACATTACTAAACCTGGACAGACTTTAGAAACCAGCAGCTTTTTTAGCAAAAAGGTTAAAAGAATTGAAGAAGAAAAAGGCGAAGTAAAAAGAGCAAAAATATATAGCAATGGCAAAAGAGTAGTAACAATTAAGAAGAATGAGAAACAACAGAGGAACTACTCCTTTACAGAATTTGCAATATGCAACATTGAAATCAGTTGGGATGCACAAGATAAATCTGGAAAAGACCTTAGCTGTGTTATTGTTCTAAGTATAAATTCTGGTCAAATTAGTATTGGGAAGTCAACTGTTGACGGTAAGAATGTTGAATTAAAGGACATTTTAGAACTAGCTAAGCAAAACGGGGTTGTACTTATAGGGGGTAAAACTTTACACGAAGTCTTAGGAGAATGCCTGACTCGGCAAACACCATGTGAGGAGAGGGAGAATACACAGCCACGCGAGAATATTGTCGTCGGTGTACCTAGCTCTACTTTTAATGAGCTGAAGGTAGATCAGTTCCTTGAAGAGGAGGAAGAATTGCTAAAGCAAGGCGTGGTTCCCGGGTTTTTCAGATCTTAGATATCCGCTACACATTAAACCTAAAGTGCATTATATCGCCATTTTGTACGATATAATCTCTGCCTTCGAAGCGAATTTTGCCCGCGTCTTTGCAAGCTGATTCGCTTCCATATTTTACATAGTCTGCAAAGCTTATCGTCTCCGCTTTTATAAAGCCTTTTTCAAAATCAGTGTGAATCACACCTGCTGCTTTATCAGCTGTTGACCCTATTTTTATTGGCCATGCACGTGCTTCTTTTGGCCCTACAGTAAAGAGAGTTATCATACTCAGCACTTCATACATAATACGCGCTACTCCATCGAGTCCTGATTCTTGCAAGTCAAACTCTGACAGAAAACTCTGTTTTTCTTCTTCGTCTTCAAGATTTGCAATCTCTGCTTCAAGTTTTGCTGAGATACAATAAAACTTGCTCTTGTTCTCTTCTGCCATCTTTTCTACTTTTTTAGATAGTTCATTGCCAGTTGTGATATTTGTATCTTCGACATTACAGACGTACATAACGGGCTTTGTTGTCAGCAATTGAAGCAACTTCATCTCATCTTTATCGATATGTTCTAAGCTTCTTGCAGGGTTACCGAGTTTTAAAGTAGCTAAGACTTCTTGCATTAAATCAAGTTGTTTCTTTAGCTCTTTATCACCTTGCCTTGCTTTCTTCTCCAGCTGAGGTAGCCTTTTTTCTATGCTATCAATATCAGCTAGGACTAATTCCATTTCCACCACTTCAGCATCTGATATTGGGTCTATCTTATTATGTACGTGGCTGATATCATCATCTGTGAAGCATCTGAGCAGATGAACGATGGCATCAACTTCTCTGATATGACTTAAAAACTTATTACCGAGTCCTTCACCTTTGCTTGCGCCTTTTACCAGGCCTGCAATGTCTACAACCTCTAATTGATTGTAAATTATCTTCTCCGAGCCGGCAATTGCTGCAATTTGTTTCAAGCGTTGATCTCTTATTGGCACTTTGCCAATATTTGGTTCGATTGTACAAAAGGGATAATTTGCAGCTTCAGCTGCGCTTGATTGTGTAAGCGCGTTAAATAAGGTTGATTTTCCTATGTTTGGTAGTCCTACCATGCCACAGTTAAAGCTCATATTCACTATATAAATTTATAATTCTTGCATAGTTTAAAAATTTTTGCTATACTTAATTAGTCACTTATTAACAATTTTGTTGGTATAGTAATATGTAGCTTGTGTTAAGGTAAGGATCATGACTAAAAGGCAACAACTATTGAGTGATTTATGTAGTGTTGAAGCTAATATTACTAAATAAAGAGAAAGACTTCGACACAAAAACTCATCTGATAGAAATTTTCAAAATTTTGTTTGGGTTATTTGAAGGTAAAGAGGACGTTTCTAAAAAGGACATAGTTGATGTAGCAAAAAGGGAAAGCAGGGAATAGAGGATAGATACAACAATTGGAATGAGATTTTTGGCTTAGAACCTGTTTAAAATCTTCGTAGTAGGAGAGAAATGAAGGAGAGAACAATCATCTGTAAGCTAGTGTTGAGTTTCCGCTCGCAATTTTTCCACAATCGTCTGCATTTTTCTAACC
>JAITUS010000150.1 GCA_031286185.1 Rickettsiales bacterium | reverse complement strand
TCAAGCGGATGGTTAATTAGCAAAAACTCGAATACTCCTTCACGTGCCTTTTTTTTTTTTGTGGTATCAGTGTGAATAATCATGCCCTCTGCAACTGGTATTGCGCAAGAGGCTACTGGTTTTGGAGGTCCGCCTTCCACTTCAACCAAACACATTCTACAGTTACCGACGATTGCTAAGCGCTCATGATAACAAAAGCGTGGAATTTCAACGCCCACGGCCTCACAGGCTTGGATTATAGTAAGCCCAGCCTCTACTTCACATTTTTTAGAGTTAATGGTAATCTTAACCACAAATTTAAACCCACTATACAGCTTTCCACTTTATAGGATTACCACTCTCGTCTTGAACGAGACTACCATCCCCATATTCAGCGGACATATAATTCATACGTGAGTCGCGATCTATATATCTAACTGGTTTTACCGGTTTATCTTTGTACATTTTTTGCTTAGCTTTCTGACGCTGAGTAGGGTTATTTTTACTAGCTGTTTTCGCTTTTCCGCCTGCTGCCATATGAACTCCCAAAAACTTCTCATTTTATTTTAACACTTAAGTGTACAGCGTCAACATTAAATAACTTTAAAGTTTCAATGGATATCTAAAAACAAAAAACTACTTGACAAATTCCTCCAGTTCCCTTATCATAGTAGTGAAGCTATTATTTAACTTCCCAATCTGTGCAGGTTAAAATGACAAGAAAACTTGTATTTGGCCTACTGTTGTTTAATTTTTCGCACTATGTGCACTGCATATCTTTATAAAACTTCGGGTTTTTACCCATACAAGCTGAAACGCGCTTATAAGTCGTTTAAGACATCACCCAACGTCAGGTTTTAAAATAGAGAGTGAAATAACTAGCTACCTCGGGGTTTTATTGTCTTTTTTTTCTGCCTGGTAAATTTCTTAAATATTATAGCTTAGACTAGTTGTGTTTAAAAGCAGCTAAATTGCAGCGTTTAAGACATAAAAACGCCAATACTGAAAATAAATACTGACCAGGGTTTCTTTTGCTTTTTTTATTTTAGTAAATTTCTTAATATTTATAGCTAGTTGCAATTCATGAACGAACATTTATTTTTTCAACAAATGTTGTCATTCCAGCGCGTGACGCTGGAATCTAGGAATTTTATTAGGTTAGTGAGTATAAAAGTTATGTTAAAATGTACCATTTTTATGGAAAACTGGATCCCAGTGTCACGCACTGGGGTGACAAGAGTAAGGAGGCACTGGGATGATAGGAAGAGGACGCTTGGATGACAGAAGAAGAAGGCACTGGGATGACAGGAAAGGGGTTACTTGGATGATATCGTCACAAAGGAACCAGCGTCAGACACTTGCATGACACCCTACTCTCTCTCAAGCCTTCAGTTCCTCAAACACTTCACTTGCTCTGTCCAGTACAGAATCAGGAAAGCCGGCGAGTTTTGCTACATGTATTCCATATGACTCATCTGCAACGCCCTCAACTACTTCATGGAGAAAGATTACCTCTCCATTCCATTCTTTTATTTTCACACAAAAGCATTTTACGTTGCTTAAGTATTTGCTTACTTTAGTTAGTTCATGATAATGAGTTGCAAAAATGGCGCGGCACTTGTTTACATTGTGAATATGTTCAATCACCGCCTGAGCAATAGATAAGCCGTCATATACCCCTGTGCCTCTGCCAATTTCATCAAGTATCACCAAGGAACGATCTGTTGCCTGATTGACTATGGTTGCTGTTTCAATCATCTCTACCATGAAGGTGGAATAACCAGCTGTTATATTATCTGTTGCACCAACCCTGCTGAATATCTTGTCAATCACACCAATATGTGCACTATCTGCTGGCACAAATGACCCCATATGAGCTAAAATTGCGATGAGAGCGTTTTGCCTCAAGAAAGTGCTTTTTCCGGCCATATTGGGACCAGTGATTAGATGTATACCAGCTAAGTTGATGCTATTTGCAATGAACTTATCGTTAACTTCAACTACTGGGTGTCTTCCGCTACAGATATTGAATTCTTTACTATCGTCAATGATGGGTTTTACGTAATTATTTTGCACTGCGAGCTCTGCAAACGCAGTTCGGATATCAAGCTTTGCCAAGGCATTTGCAGCGAGGGCAATCTTCTCAGATTCTTTGGCGATTTTACCACATAGTTCACTGAAAATTTTCATTTCTAAGCTGATTACAGCGTCACGTGCCGTGAGAATCTTATTCTCCAGTTCTTTCAATTCATTAGTAGTGTAGCGCATGCTATTTGCTAAGCTTTGCCTGTGAATAAATATGTCCGAGGTTAATTTATGATTTGCTGACACTTCAATGTAATAACCAAGGATGTTGTTGTGCAATATTTTCAGTGCGGCAATGCCAGTCAGATCACGATAAGATTCTCGGAGTTTGGTTATCAATTTGTTGCTATTATTCAGCACATAGGATAACTCTGATAATTCTTGGTTATATTGTGGATTGATAAATCCTCCTTCTTTTGCGGAACTTAGGTTATTGTCAAGCACAGCGTTGTTTAGAAGTTCGAACAGCTCTTTGTGATTGCCAAGGCTTTTATGTATTGTGCTAAGTTCACTCTCATCACTGCTTGTCATCTGAGCAGTAGACACTAGTTCTTTTCCCTTTGATTCCGGCGTCAAGCACTGGAATGACATCTGAAGGTCAACTGCTGATTTTTCACTTAAGTGATAATTATGTAAGGGATCTAGCTTGGACAGAAACTCAGACAACTCTAACGTTTTCCCAAGGCCTATTTTTAGTAGGTTCATGTCCTTTGGTGAACCACGCCCTAACATTAAACGTGATAGTGACCTTTCAATATCTGGAATGTTAGATAATATCTCCCGTATTTTTTTGCGTGCTTCATGGCTGTTTACAAAAAATTCAACGATGCCGATTCTCGAATTAATCGCCTTAGGACAAGCAAGTGGTGATGCAAGCATTTGTTTTAGCAGGCGTCCACCAGAAGCTGTAACTGTGTGGTCAATAACTGAAATCAGTGAACCTTTCTTTTCACCAAATTGAGTTGAAAACAACTCAAGACTTCTCCTTGCTGAAGCATCGATAAGCATGAAACTTTGTTGCCTGTAGGGCTTTGGCAGCTCAAGCCTTGGAATGGAACCCCTTTGCGTTACTCTAACATATTCAAGCAGCGCACCGCATGCCATAATCTCCACTTTGCTGAAGTTTCCTATAACTCCAAGCTCTCTGATTTTATAAAATTCGCACAGCGTTCTGTGAGATTTGTTATACTCAAAAAAACTCTGGGCATGCTGCGTAATTGATATTTTATAATTTTTTAAAATTGATCTGATTTTTTCATCCTCAGCGAGCTTCTCGGAAATTAATAATTCTTTTGGTGATATACGCAGTAAATCACTATCTAGAGCTTTCAAATTCGTTAAAGTGTGAAAAAATTTTCCCGTTGATAGTTCAAGCCAGCCAATAGCATACTCTCCATTTTGTTCAACTATGGATGCAAGATAATTATTGCTTTTATCCTCCAGCAGCGAATCTTCGATGATCGTGCCTGGAGTGACAATTCGCACTACATCGCGCTTTACTATAGATTTATAGCCCCTCCTTTTTGCTTCATCGGCAGTTTCTAATTGATCACAGATTGCTACTTTGAATCCTAAATCTATGAGCTTGTGCAGGTAAGATTCACTACTGTGTGCTGGCACTCCACACATTGGTATGTCTTCCCCACATGAATTACCTCTCTTAGTGAGCACTATATTCAGCAGCTTTGCAGCTTTAACGGCATCGTCGAAGAACAATTCATAAAAATCTCCCAGCCTATAAAACAACAGATGATCCTTATATTGAGCTTTCAGGTTTAAATATTGCTCCATCACAGGAGTGTTTTTTTCTCTTACAAAGTTCATAATGTTTTTTTATATGTTGATAGCTTCAGCTTTATCGTATGGATAACATAAAATCTAAATAGAAGCCTACACAAAAGCAAGATTGCTCGTTTCTTTAGAAAACTGTACATATGTAATAGATCTTTTGCAGCCTCTTCTATAAGCTATATCAGCCATGCTAAAATTATATGGAATTTTGACTTTTTGAAAAGTCTAAACTGCTATTTGTGAAAGGTGTGTATGATATCCTCCTGCATAAATTGGTTATGCAAAAGATCTATTAATTGCAAAATTTAATATAAGTGTTAAAATATGGCTACTGAGTAAAAAATATATGCTAATTAGTACAACGTCGGATCTGGGAGACATATGTGAGGAGTTGACAGCAAAAAAGCCAAAATTTATAGCAGTTGACACGGAGTTTCTTAGAAACAATTTAACCTATTATCCAAAATTGTCGTTAATTCAAATTTCTTACGGAGGTAAGAGTTTTGTTGTAGATGCACTAGTGCCAGAAATTGATTTATCACTTATTAAGGAAATAATGCTAAATCGCGAGATAATTAAGGTGTTTCATAGCTGTCGGCAGGACATAGAATCTTTATTCACCGTATTCAAATGCATTCCCACTCCCATTTTTGATACCCAAGTTGCTGCTATGTTTTGTCATTATTATCATGACTTCATTGGCTACTCAAAAGTAGTGGAACAATATCAAGGGGCGGTATTAGATAAAATTAAAGCTAAAAATTCAGACTGGTTAAAGCGTCCACTCTCTGAGGATCAATTAGACTATGCAATAAGCGATGTGGTGCATTTATATGACCTACACCAGATATTGCGCAATAAACTTGAAGAAAAAAATAGAATAGGCTGGTTTCAGGAAGAGATGGAAGCAGTGGTTGATATAAACAAATATTTGCGTAGTCCAAAAGATGCATGGAAGAGGATTAAATTTAATTACGAAGCAAATCCAAGATTGATATTAACTGTTGAAGCAGTTAGTGAGTGGCAAGAGACCTTAGCACAGCGCTATAATGTGAATCGTAATAAAGTAATTAGTAATGCTGTAATAGCTGGCTTTATTGAAAAAAACGTGGAGCGTGTTGACGAGATTTTAGAAGATCTCAGAAAGAACACGAAAAATATAAAAGAGGAAGATCTATTAGAATTTATAGATATTTTCAATGAGAATGAGAAAGACTTTATGCAGCAAGATTATACTCCGTCAAGCAGTTATGATAGATCTGTGCTTGATATACTCTCGATTGTTCTAGAGAGCGAATGTAAGGAAAACGGCATATCAAGAAAATTGGTTTCGTCAAAAGATGAATTGGCTGGGTCAATATCTGGGCAGACAGATAAACTATTTAAAGGGTGGAGATATGACTTTTTTGGCAGGTCAATTGAGTCATTTTTAAACGCAGGCTCAAGGTTTGAAATTTCAGTAGTGAAATCCACAAATAATGCAACCAAGATTCGAAGTGATTTGGTGAAGGCAAATTGTAAGTTGAAATCAACTGCTGAGGTTTAACGAATCTACTATATCTTTTATTTGAGAAAGGACATGTTCTTTACTTGCACTGTTGTCGATGGTAAAGTCACTCATCTGCCTTTTTTCTTCAGTGGGTAGCTGGATATTGGAAATTAGATCCAGCTTTTCTTTATCTATATTACGTTCATTGAGTCTTTGAGCTTGCACAGCACTATCTGCATGGACGAAAATGATAATGTTGCAATATAAACGAAATCTCATTTCCAGCAGGAGTGGAATGTCTAGAACTAGAAGTTTTCTATCGGTCTTTTTTTCCTGAGCAATAAAAATTTCTAGCTCACTTCGCACAGCGGAATGAACTAAAGATTGAAATTGCTTCCAATTTTCATCATGGGCTAAGAAATATTTAGACAATACCTCCTTGTCTATTTCACCATTTACTACTACTCCGGGAATTTTTCTTTTGCGTAACTTATTATGCTCTTATCCACTTTATAAAGCTGGTGTACAACAGAATCAGCGTCAAACACAGCAGCCCCAATCTCTTTAAAACAATTGGCTACAAAGCTCTTTCCTACTCCAATTCCACCTGCTAAACCTATAATCATAAGCAAAAAACACATAACTACATCCATAGTAGCTGCTCTTTGTTTACATGTCTATTTAAAACCCAAATTTGGCTGTGGAGGCTCTGACGATGCCAAGAGAAAATAAACAGCTATTATTTTTTTAGTAATTAAGTAAAATAGAATGAAAGATTATGAGGAAGTTTTGAAAAATAAGATAAAAAAAATAATGATTTCAGGAAAGGAAGTGTGGCCAATCATCGAGGGCGGCAAAGGCATTGCGATTAGTGATGGAAGATCAAGTGGAGCATTTGCTACAGCAGATGCTGTGGGTACATTTTCTGGTGCAAATGCTAAGCTTATTGATGGTAACGGCGAGTTAGTACCACTGATTTACAAAGGCAAAACAAGAAATGAAAAACATGAGGAATTGATTAAGTATAGTATCGAGGCTGGAGTTAGTCAGGCAAGAATAGCGAATGAAATATCACAAGGCCGTGGAAGAGTACATATGAATGTGCTTTGGGAGATGGGGGCAGCAGAACGTGTGCTTCATGGTATATTAGAAAAGGCAAAAGGCTTAGTTCGTGGTATTACTTGCGGTGCTGGCATGCCTTATAGGCTCGGGGAGATTGCAGCCAAATATCAGGTTTATTATTACCCTATTATTTCATCAGTACGCGCTTTTAAAGCATTATGGAAGCGCGCTTACCAAAAAGTATCTTCTTTTTTGCTTGGTGGAGTAGTGTATGAAGATCCATGGCTTGCTGGAGGACATAACGGACTCAGTAATAGCGAAGACCCAGAACTTCCGCAAGCTCCATTTGAGAGGGTTGTAGAACTTAGATCTTTCATGAACGTGGTTGGTCTTTCGGAAACGCCAATTGTTATGGCGGGGGGAGTGTGGCATTTAAAAGATTGGGAACGTTGGTTTGACAATCCACAAATTGGACCAATAGCTTTTCAGTTTGGCACTCGTCCACTTTTGACGAAGGAAAGTCCAATTTCTACGGAGTGGAAAAAGAAGCTACTCACTTTAGAAGAAGGTGACGTATTTTTGAATAAATTCAGTCCAACAGGGTTTTACTCATCTGCAGTAAGAAATAACTTCATACATGAGTTGCAGGAACGGAACTCACGTCAAATAAAATTTTCAGAGAGTGCCAGCGAAGAATTCAACAGTGGATTTGCAATTGGTGCAAGAGGTAGAAAGATTTACCTCACTGCAAAAGATAAAGAACTGGCAAACACGTGGACTAGGGCAGGATATACAGAAGCAATGAAAACTCCAGATACAACTGTGATTTTTGTGACACCAGACAGATTTGCGGAGATAAGACAAGATCAGATCAATTGCATGGGATGTTTGAGCCATTGTCTGTTTAGCAATTGGAAAGATCATGGTGATCATTCAATAGGACGAAAGCCGGATCCACGGAGTTTCTGTATACAAAAGACACTACAAAACATTATACACGATGGTGATATTGAGAATGAACTCATGTTTTCCGGACACAATGTGTATAAATTCAAGCAGGATCCGTTTTATGAGAGTGGCTACGTGCCGACGGTAAAAGAGTTAGTGGAAAGAATATTGACAGGATGTTAAGTCAGTGGCTATTGTAGAAATTTTCACCTTATAAAATTTCACTACCTGCTTTAACAAGTTTTTCTGCCATACCCTGAACGAATATCAAAAAGGATTGAATATTTCTGCAGAATAGTGTATAATTGTTAATCTTTATCTAAGCACTATGGCTTTTCTAAATTTCTCGATCCAAAATTGGACTTACCCTTCAAGAAAATCTTTGGTGCTGAAAAAAATAAGAACATTCTTATTCATTTTTTGAACGATATTTTAGGGTGTACTGAAGTTAATGTTATACAAGAAATAGAGTTCATCAGTACCATTATGAGCCCTGAAATTGCCTCTGAGAGACAAAGTATAGTTGACGTTCTCTGCCAGGATTCTGTTGGTAACAGATTTGTGGTCGAAATGCAGCTCACTCGCGACAAGGGCTTTGAAAAACGCGCTCAATATTACGCTGCAAAAGCCTACTCAAGACAATCTGGTAAGTACGCTAACTTACAGAAGATTTTCTTTATTGCAATATCAAATTATATCTTATTTCCTGGTAAGCCTAATTACATATCCAGCCATACCATAAGAGATGATGAAACTAATGAGCACGACTTAAAGGATTTTCAATTTGTATTCATAGAACTGCCGAAGTTCCCTAAAAATAAAGTAGAGCAATTAACAAGCACAGTAGAGCGCTGGTGTTCTTTTTTAAGTATGCAGAAGAAACAACAGATGAAGATAGCAGAAGAATCGCCCATAATAAAGCAAGCGTATGACGAATTAGACAAGTTTCATTGGAATGAAAAGGATCTAACAGCGTATGAAGAAAGAATAATGGACCTGTACAAAGAGGAAGCTATCCTCGAACAGGAATTTGAGGAAGGCATAGAGAAGGGAAAAATTGAAGTGGCGAAAAATCTACTTAAAGCTGGTGTATCTGTCAACTTAGTAGCTGAATCTACCGGCCTTACTCAAGCTGAAATTTTACAACTTAAGCAAACCTAAGTATCACGGTTTTCTTCAGGGCTTTTTTAGTGATCTGGCTGTTATAAAAATTTTTCACCTTATAAAATTTCACTACCTGCTTTAAGAACCTGTTTAAAATCTTCGTAATAGGAGAGAAATGAAGGAGAGAACAATCATCTGTAAGCTAGTGTTGAGTTTCCGCTCGCAATTTTTCCACAATCGTCTGCATTTTTCTAACC
>JAITUS010000148.1 GCA_031286185.1 Rickettsiales bacterium | reverse complement strand
TTAGAAAAATGCAGACGATTGTGGAAAAATTGCGAGCGGAAACTCAACACTAGCTTACAGATGATTGTTCTCTCCTTCATTTCTCTCCTACTACGAAGATTTTAAACAGGTTCTTAGAGGATGCTAAGAAAAAATTTGGCACACCTGAAAAAGAGTAGATAATGGTATAAACACATCAAGGCAACAAGGTACTCTTGTTGATTCTGTTGAGTTAAAAGAACTAACTAAAGAACTCCCTCCTTCAGCCTATCCTAATGGTTCACCAAGGGTTTTTTAAACATCAACCCTCAAAAAAACCGGCGTAGGTTTAGGTAGTGTAATACCTAAGCTTATGCACATGTTGCACAGAGATTTTAAATCTCGTTGTCCTTTTGGAATTTGCAATTGATCTAGTATCATTTCTGCTGACCTTGGGATGATTGGCTGCAGCAGAATGCCAATTATTCTGATATATTCTAGTAATTTGTAGATTACTAAATTCATGCGCTCTCTATCGGTTTTACTCAATGTCCAGGGTGCACTTTTATCTATATAAGCGTTGGCTTCAGAAGATATGTTGATAATTAAAAGTATAATCTGGTTAAACTCATACTTTGACAGATGATCCATCGCTTTATCGAGTATAGCTTTGCAATTTGGAAGGTTTTCCTCACCTTTAAGTAGGCTTTGATCAACTGTTGGTACAATTCCCGAGCATTGCTTGTTCAAAAATGAAATTGTTCTTTGCACTAAATTACCTATATTGTTTGCCAGTTCTGAATTTATTCGGCTGATCATGTTTTTTTTGCTGAAATTACCATCCTGGCCAAAACTTGCTTCCCGAAGGAGAAAGTAACGCAGTTGATCAACACCAAACTCTTTAGCCAAGCCAATTGGATCTATAACATTGCCGAGAGACTTGGATATTTTTTCCCCCTCGCTGAGCCACCAACCATGAACTACAATTTGTTTTGGCAGTGGCAAATCTGCTGCAAGGAGAATCGCCGGCCAATATACGGCGTGAAAACGCAATATGTCTTTACCGATTACATGAACGTTGGAAGAGCTGTCATTTGCCCAAAACCTCTTATATTCTTCACCTTCAGTACCAGGAAAGCCTACTGACGTGAGATAATTAGTGAGTGCATCAATCCAGACGTAGATTACGTGTTTGTCATTGCCTGGCACTTTTATTCCCCAGTTAAAACTAGTGCGAGATATTGAAAGGTCAGTGAGTCCTGATCTTACAAACGATACCACTTCATTTTTTCTACTCTCAGGAAAGATAAAATTTGGCTGATTTTCATATAACTCCAGTAATTTGTTCTGCCAATTCGACAAACGAAAAAAGTAGCTCTCTTCTTTTATCCACTGAACTTCTGCACCTGTTGGTGCTTTACCATCTATCAGATCCGATTCCTGATAAAATGCTTCATCACGGACTGAATACCAACCTGAATAAGAATCCAGATATATTTGTCCTCTCTCTTCAAGCCTATTCCACAAAGCTATCACTGCTTTTTCGTGACGTTTTTCCATGGTGCGGATAAAATCATCATATTGAAAATTCATGGACTTAGCTAGTTCCCTAAATGAAACGCTCACTTCATCTGTAAATTCTTTTGGCTGCATCCCCTTTGCTTTAGCTGCTTTCTCGATTTTTTGCCCGTGCTCATCTGTACCGGTAGTAAATTTGACATTTTTTCCAGCAAGTCTCATAAACCTTGCCACTACATCGCACAAAAGGGAGGTGTATGCATGACCAATGTGTGGTTTGTCGTTTACGTAATATATTGGCGTAGTGATGTAAAAGTTTCCAAATTGCTCCATTATTCAGTGCTTAAAGCTTTATCGTATCTGCACTAGTTGTAAAAATCAATAGCTACCGGGCTTTATTACATAGTTCAATAATAGTGCCAGATTGGAAAATAGTGATACATATTAAGTACGCTAAACGTAACATTAAAGCTGTTTACTAAAATTTAATAAAAATTAAGAGATAATAGAACACGAAAAAACTATAAATCAAAGATCACTAGAAGAACAATGGAAAACTCCCTTACCGTTTTATTCGAAGTTTTGCTTCTATTCTATGCATTTGATGCATACGCCGATGCAACAACAGATGTAATATGCAATTCAATACGCGACATTCATAGAATAGGTGGACCGCTTTTTACAGTCATAATAATTGGTGCAAGCTTACTTGCAATATTCGGCAGAATGCCTTGGCCTGCACTTTTTTCGCTTGGTGTGTTTGTTGCTGTGTTTTTTGGTGCTCCTCAAATTGTAAACAAGATCATAGGAAAAGGAATTTGTTGTCCTGATGAGAAGAAAACACTGGTTAATGGAAAATGTGTTGCTGCTCCTGGATATGAATATATAGGTCGTGATAGGTGTTCGCCTATTACTGGTGGTTGTTGCCCTGAGGGCTGGGTACTCAATAGTTCGGGCACATGCTATAGACCTGGTAAGGATCCCTTAGAACCTGTTTAAAATCTTCGTAATAGGAGAGAAATGAAGAAGAGAACAATCATCTGTAAGCTAGTGTTGAGTTTCCGCTCGCAATTTTTCCACAATCGTCTGCATTTTTCTAACC
>JAITUS010000008.1 GCA_031286185.1 Rickettsiales bacterium | reverse complement strand
CTGATTTTTTCAAATTGCTCTCGACTTATACTGCTTGGATAACTTTTCCGCATAGACACCTCATTATTAATCTATGCTTATTTTACCTCATCTCTTCGAGATTTTAAACAGGTTCTAAGACTATAACTTGGCTCATATGCAGTGCTTCTGTATAAAAACACATTTCCGAGAGCCTCTGCAAAATGAGCGGTAAAGTTTTTCTTGGCGTTAACATCCATGCCATCTGCTAGCATAGAATTTATCCTTCTATGTTACCCTTAGCTGCTGCATCAAGTAACAACGAACGACTTAACTTAGCTTTAAAATTTGCATGTCCAAAAGTCTCATCAACAAGGCCTAACAAAAAAGGTAGACCAGGATTTATGTGTATATTACTTCCTAGTCTTTCCTCAATACTTTTATAATTTCGTTTTATATTTGCAAACATAAATACCTTTTAATGTTCCTATTTTAAAATTAGACTAGATTAATTGATTATGCAAGCCAATTTAGGCATTAATTTGTTATTAAGAATAGTAAAAATACTAACATATTGGCTTTGATGCCCAGTTAGAACATTAAATAACTTTTTCATGAACTCGGGCTAACAAGAGATTTTACATCAGGTTGCTCCACATTTTCAACTTTTTCGAGTTTGGTATTGGGCTTTAAAAAATGTACAGCACAAAGCCTATACAAGCTAATCCAACAATCCAGCCAACTACTGCTATAACGTGCATTTCCAGAATATACAACGCAACACTAGCCGCTAATAACGCTTTACCAACAAAACCAGCTAGGATTGCTTGTCTTTGCTGCGTTGTTTTTGTTGATGAGTTTTTTCCTTTGTTTGCAGCATCACTATCAAAACATGGCTTTATTTCAACAAAGAGAGACAATTGGAAGTATTTGGTCTTCGTGTGGTGTCATTTTGAGTTTCTTTGCTCTTTTCACATATAGATTGATGTATGTCTAGATCTTTACTGCCTTTATTGGTATCTTCGAATCCAGTTGATACAGCTTCAATATTATCAGTTACAGGTGTAGCACCTTTAGTCGGTATATTCGAATCACCTTTAAATTCCTCAATATTTTTTACAATTTCTTTACAATTTTCTTAGCATAATTAAATGGTGTGTAACTTATCTCTTGACCATCCGCTTGTTTTATTGTTATCTTCTTATTGAGGATTTCTTCCAAAATACCGTATTCCTCAGATAGTTTTAAAATTTCTCTAACAGCTCTACTATCCTTACGTGATATAGCATCTGTCAGTATTGCATGGTTTTCTTTACGACCATCTGAATGTTCCATGATCATTTCCTTTTTAAGTACTTCTAGAAGCTTTTGTTTTTCAATCTCCTCTAAAAAGTCCTTACTGCTGGAGGTGTTCGGCTCTTTTGAAGCAGTGGTACCCTTCCAATTTTTGAATTTTTTAGCAATAGTTTTTCCTATTTTTTTGGCGTTTTCATAAAGTTTTCCCCTTGTATTAAAATTTGTTAATTGAGTTGTAGTAGTTGGAAATAGCAACCCGGTTTAGTTGCCTACCCCATAAGTTTGGTGCCCCCTTTCAATCATAAGGCGTCTTGCTGTTCGAAATGCTTTCTTTGTAAAAATTTATTTTACATCGGCTTATTTAAGCAGCATTAACACGTTTTGACCTTTTGTAGATGAGTAATTCTCTAGGAATTGTCCTCTTAAACTCTATGGAATTTTGTTTAACATTAATCACGCGTCGAGTATTATGTAGTTGGCGTCTTATGTTTAATTTTTTGCACTATGTGCACCTTATGTCTTTATTAATTTTACCTAGACTTCTAGGTTTTTCCCTACACAAGCTGAAACGCGCTTATAAGTCGTTTAAGACAGTATAGAACGCCAATTTTCAGGATTAGAGAGCGAGAACAATCTACCACGGGATTCTTTTGGTGTCTGTTCAGTGGAGCGGCAGAAAACGGTTAAATAAGCAAAATTGTTAGAATAAAGTGGGCTAAATAAGATGCAATGTGGTTGATTTGTTAACACTTTGCACGCTTTTAGGCGAAAAATAGATCATTTAAAGCCTTTTTGCTTGCTCCTCAGCCGGTCCCCTGAACAGATACATTCTTTTGTCTTTTTTTCTGCTTAGTAAGTTTCTTAGCACTTAAGCTAAGGGTCTGTTGCAGTTTAAAAGTCGCTAAATTGCAGCATTTAAGACTTAAAAAAACGCCAATACTGAAAATGGACAATGGCCGGGGCTTCTTTTGCTTTTTTCTTTCCATTTTGTAAATTTTTTTAATATTTATAGCTAGTTGCAATTCATGAACTGGATAGGAAGGTGTAATTCAAGCGCGTAATGCTGGAATCCAGGAATTTTATCAAGTAGGTGAGCATAAAAGTAGCTGTTTTACGTTAAAATATAACATTAATTATTATGGAAAGAATGGATCCCAGTGCTCCGGCACTGGGATGAGAGGAGAAGGGGCTTGTTAACTGACAAGACGGTATCTTTTTTCAGCTTTTATGCAAAAAGCCTATTAGAAAGAAAGATAATTGCAATGAACCTAATACAACCAAATTACTTAGGAAATGACGATATTTTGGTAGTTGGTAATCTGCAAGAAATTTTACCTGATTCATTTGAGAACTTGTCTCGGCTTTCAACTGCTAACAAAAGGAACAGATGCAGTGGTACTCCCTCCTTTACGGATGAGCTTCCTGTAGGTTTAAACATTCGGTAAGGACATTTTTAATTGCAGTACCTATGCCCATATCAGGATCGTTTCGCCTTTCTTCACTAACCTTCTCACAAAACTTACCAGTACCGTAACCTATTAATGCACCAACTGCTGCAGTTGTAATAAATACCGTAACAGCACCAGCAATAGTTAAAGCAGCAGCACCTGCAAGATATGCTATGCTCAGGCCCAACAATAAGCCAGCGGAAGCAGTTATAATAGGCAACTTATTCCCTTTTGTACTGTGTGGAATATCATCGTTTTTCTTTGGATTACCCGGTAACAATTTTGCTTCAGGGTTTTGTATAGGCACATTCAGCTTCTTTTTAGCAATAGGTATTCCACTAATTTCTGACAGCTTACGGAATGCAGGTGTACCATCTCCGCATTTTAGTTCACCAATACCACAGTTGATAAACAATTCTGATATTGAACTTAATCTGTCCCTTTGCTTTATACATATACGATAAGTATCGATGCTTTCTTTATTTAAAGCATTGTCATAGAAGCTGATATCGCTCTTATTCTTTAATTATGCTATCAATAAAAAGATCAAATGAAGTTACACCATCGTTATTTCTAATATCAAATTGTATACCTTTACCTAGAAGTGATTCGGCAAAGCTGTTGTATTTAAGGTGCCACCCACTACCTGAGTAATCGAAACTTTGATCAATGTACCCCTTAAAGACATGATGCAAAACTGTATTTCCATCTTCATCTTGATAATTAGCATCTATATCATTTCTCTCTAAAAGAAAGTCAAAGACCTTTTGAGCATCAAATTTAACAGCATTAATTAAAGCAGCGCTTGGTAGCTTTGCTCCATTTTCAATCAAGAGGGCTAAAATTAAATCCTGATTCTCCTTCTATCAAAGCATTACATGCTTCGAGATTACCTAGATCAATACATGTAAATAGACGATCAATTCCCATCAATTTACACCAATCCTTACAATAACCCTCAAAATCTTTCCAAAAACTATTAAACTTATATTGCTGATCTTCTGAATCTCTATCATTATTGGGATATTGATAGCTTCCATTGTTATCATACTGCTTTCTTTTTTCCTGATCGGATAATACTTTGTATGTCTTGTCGATTTCTATGAATTTTGCTACTTTATTTTCAATCTGAATTTTCTGCTCTTTCTCTAATTCTGATAGCAGCTCTTTATTTCTTATCTTGTCTGATAATGCACGTGATATTTGCTTTTCCTCAGGTGACAAACGCTTATCTGGATGAAACTCTTTTGCTAACTTGCGATACGCTTTTTTATCTCATCTTCAGTAGCATTTCTTTCCACCCCTAATATTTCATAATAGTTTCTAGTCGTAAACCCTTCTCGTACTTTATATACCTGTTTTGTTATGCTTTTTAGTAATATCAGCCCTCACTACCTTTTTAAACTTTTGCTTTGTACCCTTCTAACTCAGTTTTGTGATGTTACTATATTAATCATACGATCAACCTGGGCCTTTGTCAACATCTTGTATGGTCAAGAAGTATGGTGGGATGGATTGAATATAAATAATTCTGAAATTTTGTCCACTGATTACTGACCTTATCTAAAAAAAGTAGAAATAGTAGTTTATAAAAACGTACCATAAACTAGCATCGCAAAAAATTTAACTATTTACTTTTCCCCAAAAAACGCAAAAAGTACGTATATTTATGAGAACAAGCCGCGTAAAAATTGGGTCGTAAAAATAAAGGTGTGAAATTTTTGCAACAAAGCTAGGTGAATTAGTTCGTATCTAAATGTGGTAGAAGAAAGTTCGAACAGGTTACGAGGTTTAGAAACAACGCCTACGAGTAAAATTTCACATTACTACTTTTATGTGTTACAATAAGCTTAATTTATAAGAAAAAACGAAGTTGGAAAAGTTGGGGGAATTAAGAGGAAACTGGGTAACAAGAACAGGAAGATTTTTATCTTCATTATTTTTTTTACTGCTGATTGCGCTGTCAATACGAAGTTTTTTATTTGAGCCATTTCATATCCCTTCTGGTTCGATGAAAAGCACTCTGCTTGAAGGAGATTATATTTTTACCAGTAAATATTCATATGGTTACAGTAAGCACTCCTTTCCATTTTCTCCTAATATTTTCAGCGGCAGGATCTTTTATGCCCCTCCAGAGCGTGGTGACATAATAGTTTTTAAACCTACGAGAAACGATAGCATCAGATTTGTTAAACGAGTAATAGGGATACCAGGCGATAAAGTGCAAATGATAGAGGGAGAATTATACTTAAATGATCAGAAGGTAAAGCGAAGGCAATTTGAAAGTTTTTTTGATTATGAATCAAGTCGCAGTATACCAAGGTATATAGAAACACTCCCAGATGGAAGAAAACATGAGATTTTGATAGATAATGTTTCCAATAAGCTATTGTATAATACTCCAGTTTACTATGTACCTAACGATCAATTTTTTGTTATGGGAGACAATAGAAACAATTCTTTTGACAGTAGATTTCCTGAAATTGGTTTTGTACCAATGGAAAACATAATTGGGCGCGTAAGCATAGTTGGTTTATCGTTTAAATTGGGGAAGATTGATTGGTTGCCATTTAATTTCAGAGTACCTGTTGCACTGAGATTTGACAGGATATTGCACAAGGCTGTGTAAACTCTACCTATTTGTCAATTCACACAACTCTAAGGAAGAGTTTTCTAACTTGGCGATAGCATTATTGATTTCACTTAAATCATTTCCTTGTAACGCTTTTTTTGCGTTTTGCAGTAGATTTTTTAACCTTTGATCAGAGGAAAGACTATTATCGCCTTCAATCAAATGTATGAGTTTGTTGCCATTAATTTTAGCTTCTGCAAGGGAACGAGCCTTCATATCTTCATCAAAGTTGTTTACTGACTGGTTAACCATATCTTGAACGTCGGCTTCACTTAAGCCAAAACTTGAATTTACTTCAACTGTCTGCTCAATTCCGGTGGTTTTTTCTCGTACAGCAACAGTCAATATTCCGTCAACATTAACTGTGAACTCTATCTCAACTCTTGCAGAACCTGCAGGCAGTGGTGGTATACCTTTGAGTTCAAATTGCGCTAGAGATCTGTTATCTTCTATCATTTCACGTTCTCCCTGACAAACGTGAATTTTTATTGTCGTTTGCCCATCGACGTAAGTTGTAAACTCTTTTGTTTCTGAAACTGGCAATGGCGTGTTTCTTGGTATGATCTTTTCAACTATTCCTCCCATAGTTCCTATGCCAAGTGATAAAGGCAAAACGTCCAAGAGAATGTTCCTATCTTTTGAGCTTGAAGTTAAATAATGAGCCTGCAAAGCTGCCCCAATAACAACTGCTTTATCTGGATCTACGTCATTCAGTACTTTATTTCCAAAGAGCTTGACTAGTGATTCGTGAACTAATGGCACTCTAGTAGCGCCACCAACTAAAATTATTCCTTTTATATCATCAATTTTAAGATCTATATCACTTATAGTACGAGTAACTATATTGATAGTCTTGTTAACCAAGGAGCTGATTGCTTGTTCGAATTCTTCTTTGGTAATTTTGCACTTAAATGATTCACCGTTGATGTTGAATTCAAAAGTGCCAGAAGCATTGCTGCTAAGGTATTCTTTCACGGCACGGATACTGTAGTTTCCAGTATCATGCGCTGGAATGGCATCAAGGCATTCTTCGCTTAAATCTGCCTTTTTTCTATACTTATTGAGCACGATTGAGCTTAGCAGATGGTCAAAATCATCACCACCAAGTTTGGTATCACCACCAACTGCAAGAACTTGAAACACTCCTTGGTGTAATTTCAATATTGAAATATCAAATGTTCCGCCACCAAGGTCGTAGATTGCATACATTCCGCTGCTGTTGTTCTTTTTAATGGAGTAAGAAAGTGCCGCAGCGGTTGGCTCATTGACAAGGCGAAGAACTTCTATGCCAGCTAATTTTGCTGCATACTTAGTTGCATTACGTGCTGAATCGTCAAAGTAAGCTGGTACAGTAATCACTGCTTTTTTCACTTTCATCCCTGTGGATTTCTTGACCCTATCACATAAAGCTTTTAATATCTCAGCAGAAATCTCAACAGGAGTGAGATACTTTTCCTCCGAGCATTTTACCCTAATAACTTTTTCACTTTCGTTATCTATTTCAAAATTAACGCCTTCTTTGTGCAAGTCTTCAACGCTTTTGCCTATTAAACGTTTTACAGAGCAGATAGCATTTTTGCCAACATCGTAGCCAGTTTTCAATGTGTTATTTTCATATGAAATAGCAGAAGGCAGCAGCTCTCTTCCTTGCTCATCTTTAAATATTTCCACATCACCAGCTTTATCTACCATGGCAATCAAAGAATTGGTAGTGCCAAGGTCTATACCAAAAACTACCTCATTTGAACTTGGTTCAAAAATTTGAATTGGCCGCATTTTTCTTTACCTCCTCAAATGACTTATATAAATATTTCAGTCTTAAAACTTGCATCGCAGCTTCATCAAGATTCTTTGCAGCAAAAGCATTGATTAGGTTTTTAGTGCAACCCTTTATTTTTTCATCAATCATCCTGATTGCAAATTGTAGGTCGTCGCAGTCCAGCAAATACTCTCTTACTTCCATTGATTCATTTAATATCTCAGAATTTAGATGATCCTTTTGGCTTTTCACACCAAAAAGATCCAACAAATGCTCGGCACGTTTTAGTGGGGACTTGAGCACTTGATAAGCTTTGTTGATATTTTCCATGTTTTTGGACTGCCTTTCATCTATGTCAGTTTTGCTTAGCTGAATATATTTTTTCTCTAGCTCATCAAAACTGATGTTGAAAGCTGGTTCAATTTCAAGCAATGTAAAATAGTTGCTAGACATGAAAACTCTCTCCACAACCACATTTTCCTTTCTCATTAGGGTTTTTGAAAACAAAACCAGATGAGAATTTTTCCTCTACATAATCCATTTCAGAGCCAAGGATAAACATGACAGATTTTGGATCGATCAACACCCTGACTTTTTGACCATCACTGCAGCTTTCTTCAATTACCGACTCTAAAGGACGAATATCATACGCATATTCAATATCATATTTTAAACCAGAACATCCTTTTTGTTTAATTAACACTCTGATTCCCATTGCTTCTTCTGATTCTTCAAGGTTAGTGTGCTTTTTTTTGTCCAATAAATACCTTATCCTTTCCACTGCATTTGCAGTTACGGCGATAAGTTTTTTATCTTTCTTTGCAGCATCCACTCCTTGATATTTACTCATAGCTATTTTTGTTTATTTTGGTAATCATGAATAGCAGCTTTTATAGCGTCTTCAGCAAGCACTGAGCAGTGTATCTTTACCGGGGGCAAAGACAACTCTTCTACTATTTGCGTGTTTTTTATCTTTGTTACATCCTCAATAGTTTTTCCTTTGATCATCTCTGTGAGCAAAGAGCTCGAAGCGATAGCAGAACCACAACCAAAAGTTTTAAATTTTGCATCTTCAATAACGCCTTTGTCATTGACCTTTATTTGCAATTTCATAACATCGCCGCATGATGGTGCACCCACCAAACCAGTGCCAACATTTGGATCATTTTTATCCAGAGAACCAACATTCCTTGGATTCTCGTAATGATCTAAAATTTTCTCATTATAACTCATAGAATTACCCGTAAACCATTACTTACATTATAACATACTTAGGTTGAAAATTAAAGAAAAGTATTAGTTTTACGTGATTTTTACTTTCAAAATTCCCGTAAAACTACCACTTTATCTTTACAAATACACGTGGTGCATGTCATTCTTTATATTGTTGTAATTTTAAAAGGAGTACCCCCTTGAGTTTGTTTAGTAATCTTTATAAAGGCTTGTTGAAGACTTCTTCGCGCTTTAGCGATGGAGTAAAGAGTATTTTTTCTGGCAAAAAAAAGTTAGATCAATCGCTTTTAGATGAGCTGGAAGAGCTGCTAATTAGCATGGACATCGGTCATAAAACTTCCAAGTTGATTATTGATAGGCTCACAAGCATCAAGTTTGACAAGGAAGTTGAGCATAATATCATCACACAGCAGCTAATGAGCGAAATAGAATCGATATTGAACCCTGCTGTGCAACCGCTAATTTTAAACAAAAAAACACATATAATAATGGTATGCGGAGTGAATGGTAATGGTAAAACTACAACAATAGGCAAGCTCGCGTATAAATATAAGGAAGTAGGAAAGTCCGTTATGCTTGTTGCGTGTGACACATTCAGAGCTGCTGCTAGTGAACAGTTAAATATCTGGGCAGAACGTTCTGGTTGTTCCATCGTTACTGGAGAACATGGCAGCGATTCTGCAAGTGTTGCATATAGAGCTGTAAGCCAAGCTATAAAAGACAACGTTGATGTTGTTTTGATTGATACAGCAGGCAGACTACAAAATAACGTGAACCTTATGGAGGAACTATCAAAAATATATAGAACGATAAAGAAATTAGATGACACTGCTCCTCATGATGTTATTTTAGTTCTTGATGCAACCACCGGCCAAAACGCTTACAGCCAACTGGAGGCATTTAGTAAGATGGTAAATGTTACTGGGCTAATTGTAACAAAGCTAGACGGCACTGCTAAGGGCGGAGTAGTGATTGGACTTGCAGAAGCTTATAAGGTAAAGCTGCATGCTATAGGAATTGGCGAGGGTATAGAGGATCTTAAGGAGTTTACTAGTAAAGAATTTGCTGAAGCACTATTTAACTGTGATTGAAGATATCTCTTAACTCCTTTATATGACCAAGCTTAATTATTTTAATATCATGAGAAGAATAGTTGCCATTTTTAGGCATAATTGCTTTTTTAAACCCCAGTTTTTGTGCTTCTTTGAACCTCAGGTCAGCATGTGAGATGTTTCTAATCTCGCCTGAAAGTGCAACTTCGCCACAAATTATTGAAGAAGTTGGCAGCGGTAAATTTACTATGCTTGAAAAAAGGGGAGCAGCAACAGCAAGATCAGCCGATGGCTCTTGTATTTTCAGTCCTCCCGCGATGTTCAGATACACTTCTTTATTTGTGTAAAGACATCTCACAACGAGCATTTAATACTGCAATGATCATGGCTAATCTATTAATATCCCATCCAACCACTGCTCTTCTTGGATTTTCCATGTTCGTTCCTGCTATCAACGCTTGAACTTCCATCAAGATCGGTCTTGACCCCTCAATTCCCGCAAATACAGTGCTGCCAACAACTTCTCTATCATCGATATTTCCTGCTAGAAATAACGCTGATGGATTATCAATAGGCACGAGTCCTGCTTCAGACATCTCAAAAATACCAATTTCATTTGCAGGGCCAAATCTATTTTTAATAGCACGCAAAATGCGATATTGATTACTATTTTCACCTTCAAAATATAGCACCGTGTCTACCATATGTTCCAAAGTTTTAGGTCCTGCTATTTGTCCGTCCTTAGTTATATGGCCAACTATTAAGAGGGAAATACCATGCTGTTTAGCAAGAACGGTTAATTCATGAGCACAGGTGCGAACTTGAGTTACAGTGCCTGGTGCTGATGCAATTTTGCTATCGTACATTGTTTGTACAGAGTCAATTATTAAGAGCTTAATATTTCTATTTTCCTTTATTATTGTTATTACATCAGCCAAAGATACTGTAGATAAAAGCTTAATTTTAGGTTCATTTATCCTAAGGCGCTTTGCTCTGAGGCTTACTTGTTCTAGAGATTCCTCACCGGACACATAAAGACACTCAAGAGAGGAAATTTGTGCAACATTAGCTGCAATTCTCAGCAAAAGGGTAGATTTTCCAATTCCAGGCTCGCTACCAATTAAAATGCTAGCACCTTGAACAATACCTCCACCAAAAACTCTATCTAACTCTTCTATTCCTGTTAAAAAGCGGCCTGGAGTAATAATTTCATCACCCGATAACGCCTTTATTGAAATCGGTGTAGATATACCTCTTGTCTCTGTTTTACTACTATTTCTTCAACAACCGTATCCCAATTATCACATGCAATGCACCTTCCTACCCACCTGCCGGTGCTGTGACTGCAGGATTGACATACATATACAGTTTTCATAAAAGCTAAAGTTGTTTTTCGCAATTGTAATAAAGATTAGCTAAATATGCGATAGACATCAAGCCTTAGAACCTGTTTAAAATCTCGAAGAGATGAGGTAAAATAAGCATAGATTAATAATGAGGTGTCTATGCGGAAAAGTTATCCAAGCAGTATAAGTCGAGAGCAATTTGAAAAAATC
>JAITUS010000007.1 GCA_031286185.1 Rickettsiales bacterium | reverse complement strand
CTGATTTTTTCAAATTGCTCTCGACTTATACTGCTTGGATAACTTTTCCGCATAGACACCTCATTATTAATCTATGCTTATTTTACCTCATCTCTTCGAGATTTTAAACAGGTTCTTACTAAGGGAAGGAGCTGATATTAATATAGTAGATAAAGAAGGATTTACCCCCTACATTATGCTACTTACAATGATTACAAAGAGGTGATAGAGCTTTTATCTACGGGAAGCAAATACTAAGTATTAGATTCCTTGCATAACCTTGGGCTAAACACGGTGTAATGATGAATAAAAATATCGCATTCAAAGCGTTGAGCGAGGAATACTTTTCATTACTACTAAAATGGTTAAAAACACCCACGTACACCTTGTAACCTGTGCGAACTTTTATTTATAGTAATTTAACACAACGCAAAACCAGCTATATTAGCCTACTTCTACCACGTTTAGATATGAACCAATTTGCCTAACTTTGTTGCAACAATTTCAAGCTTCTATTTTCACAACTATATTTTTACATGGCTTGTTCTCACAAATATACGTACTTTTTTGCGTTTTTTGTAGAGAGTAAATAATTGAAATCTTTATGGTGCATATAGTATTTGCTAAAATATTAAAAAAAAGTGGTTGACTTACGGAAAACCCACACTACAATTAAAGTCAGGGTTTCTTATTACGTCAGGAGGAGGTATACAAATGCCTAAGTTTACTATACAAGCTTCAAACCATTGCATTAGACGATACCTCATGTGTTCACAGACTTCAAGATAAGCTAAGAGGGCTCTACACATAAATCCATTATCAAGCTTATCTGGTACAGGAATTTTATATAGCACTTTCTCGATTATGGGGTGATATAATGAGCAAAACTAATACACCTTTTTTTATAGCTGGTGCTATTGCTACTCTTACGTTACTTGCGTCTGGGGTTTTTGCTATAGCTCCCTATATTGCATTCTTATCTCCAATTGCAGCTTTAGGTGTACCTCTCCCCGTTATTTTAACTTTATTTGTGCTTTCTGCAGTAGTAATTGCAATTTCGTGTAAAGTGATAAGCCAGAATAAAAAGCTTGATGCTAAAGAAGCAGAACTTAATGAAAAAAATGGATTGGCTAAAGAGCAAGGTGAAATTGAAGAGATAAAAAGAAGCTTAGTAGCCTCACGACAAAATTAGATGAAATTTCAAAGCAAGTTAATGGCGCTGCAAAAAGATAAGGTAGAAGCGTTAGGGAAAAGTTTTGAAAAAAAATGTGAAGAGATGAAAAATGATTTTAATAGTTTTACAACAGAAATTTTAAAGCGAGCTAGTAGTACTGAGGCAAAAGTGAAAAAGCTAGAAAATAGGTGTAGAACAAGATTCGATGGAGCTTCAAAGCTAATTGATAGTTTTACAACAACATGCAGAATGAAAGAAGAGCTGCAGATGAAATTTTATGCAAAAGGTGCAGTAAGAGAGGATGTAACGTTTGATCATATCATACTTCCAATAGGTATAAAACAAAGGTTGGAAGAGACTTGTGAATCACAAAAAGAACTAGATCATTCTGAAAAAAAAATGAAAGGATACATTTTGTATGGTCCACCAGGAACTGGCAAGACTATGATTGCCAAGGCAATTGCGAATGAAACTAGAGGTCAGTCTGCATTTATAAGTGCTTCTGCATCTGATTTGTCTAGTAAATCAAATATAAATAAGCTTTTTGACAAAGCAAAAGAAAACACTCCTTGTATAATTTTTATAGATGAAATTGACAGCGTTGGCAGAAGTCGTAAATTAGTTAATGAAAAAGATAATACGGGACCTTTAACTCATTTATTAACTAAATTGGATGGATTTAGTTCTACTATGACAGGTGTGACAGTAGTTGCTGCAACTAATCATATAGACAATTTAGATGAAGCACTTATTAGGCATGGTCGTTTGCCAGAGCACATTGAGATTCCTCGACTGAACAGAAAAACACGTGAAGACATAATACGTGATCATCTGGGGAGTATATTAACATATCCTCATCATCGTCTAAAAGTTGCAGAAGGTACTGAAGGTTTTTCACCAGCAAATCTGCTTGGTTTAATAAAAAAAATAAGAGACCTTAACGAGGCTAAAAAACTTAACAAGAATAAGATTGGCGAGGTATGTGAAGAGTATAAGAAGACTCATAATATTGGCAAGAGTTCGGATGATAAGCATGGTGACAGGCAAAAAGTAGGTAATAAGCACCGATCTTCTGGAGATAAAAGTTTTGGAGCAGGATCACAGCAATCGCAAAGGAGTACAAGTACAAGCCGCCCTATTAGTACGTGCACTTCCTCGGAGCAAAAACCATTTTCTACATCTACTCCAGTAACCCTACAAAAAAAGCGAAAAGAAGTTCCTTCTCAAGAATTGGCCGGTACATATATTTCTCCAATTTCGAATTCCACTGAAACAGGTATAATTAATGATTCAAATTCGAATGAATTATACCAAGACATATCCAAGTCACCAAGCCAACAAAAGCCTATAAAAAAGAATAAAAGAAGATCTTCTCAAAAGGAGAATAAAGAAAATTCATGGCAACAAGATCAAAAAAGTCCTAATACAAGTATAAACAGTACTAGTACATTGCCTTTAAAGATGCAACAAATTACAGCTTCGATACGTGTAAAAAATGACATCGCACACATTCTTTATTAAGTAGAAGCTTAAATGTTAAGTAAAGGCCATAATGATTTAGAGATTATTCTAAAGAAGTTATCTTGACGTTTATGACTTTGAGTGTATAATTTTATATTGGATTCAAAAAAGATTGGATAATAGATTGCTCCACATTTTCCACTTTTTCGAGTTTGGTATTGGACTTTAAAAGATTGTACAGCGCAAAACCTATACACGCCAATCCAACAATCCCGCCAACTACTGCTATAACGTGCATTTCCAGGATATACAACGCGACACTAGCCGCTAATACGCTGTACCAACAAAACCTGCCAGGATTGCTTGTCTTTGCTGCGTTGTTTTTGTTGATGAGTTTTTTTCTTTGCGTGCAACATCACTATCAAAACATAGCTTTACTTCAGCAGAAGAGAGATAATTGGAAGCATTTGGTACTTGTGTGGTGTCATTTTGAGTCTCTCCGCTGTTTTCATATATAGATTGGTGTATGTCTAGATCTTTACTGCCTTTATTGGTATTTTCAAATCCAGTTGATACAGCTTCAACATTATCAGTTACAGGTGCAATATCTTCAATCGGTATATTCGAATCACCTTTAAATTCCTCAATAATTTTTACAATTTCTTTACAATTTTCGATAGCCTCATCAATGTAGTGAAAAATATTTCCTCTTTCCTGGAGAAATTTGTTATATTCTTGTTGGTTACTGACTTTCATTTTCTGTGGCATATTTTTTCTTTAGTAGTTAAATAGCTACTTTATAATGAATTTTGTCAGTAACCACTAGGTTTTTTCGGTTGCTGTGCAACAAAGCCATTCTCGCTACACAAGGAACGGATAAACGTGCGATCCGAATAGTCGTGGTTTTGTGATGGTTAAATTCCATCTTCTCTAGACATCGGAGATAATGTATGTTTCACCCTTCAGGGAATGGCAACCTCTGGGGCACAAGCATGAGACAA
>JAITUS010000006.1 GCA_031286185.1 Rickettsiales bacterium | reverse complement strand
GCCTGATTTTTTCAAATTGCTCTCGACTTATACTGCTTGGATAACTTTTCCGCATAGACACCTCATTATTAATCTATGCTTATTTTACCTCATCTCTTCGAGATTTTAAACAGGTTCTTATACTCGTTAGTTTGTTCTAAAAAGTCTTTATCTGTTTTCTTTATATTAAAAATGTTGTTAGATTTCTTCAGTTCCATAACGTTTACCTCAATTTCAATTAAACATAGTAACAATGTAACACTCGGATGTTAATTTTTAGTTTAATTAGTAAATTCCTCTATAAATTAACCTTGGCTTTTCTTTTGCATCAGACTTCTTGCATAACCTGATATGGTTTCACAAAAAGTCCAATGTCTACGCAGACTCAAGAAGCATCGCTAGAGGATTCTCTATATAATGCTTAAAGGCGTTTAAAAATTTTGCCCCGAGTGCTCCATCAACTGTTCTATGATCAACAGAAAGTGTTACCATCATTATCTCTGCTATCTCTATTTTTTCATTGATAACAATAGGCTGTTTCTTGGATGTACCAACAGCCATAATGCAAGACTGCGGTGGGTTAATTATAGCGCTGAAAGTTTTTATACCAAACATGCCTAAATTGGAGATAGTAAACCCTCCTCCTTGAAATTCTTCAGGTCTTAATTTTCCAGCTCTTGCTCTGCTTACTAGATCCTTCACTTCTTTTGATATAGATAAAATACTTTTTTTATCAGCATTTTTTACTATGGGAGTGATTAGTCCATCTTCAAGTGCTACAGCGATTGAAATATCTATATTTGCATATCTCAGTATCTTATCATCTATCCAGGAAGAATTTACATCAGGGAATTTCTTCATGCTGAAAGCCACAGCTTTTATAATTAGATCATTAATTGTTACTTTATTGTTTTCATCTGCTGAATTAATCTCGTTTTTGAGCGATATTAGCTTATCAACCCTGCAGTCTACAGTTAAATAAAAATGCGGTATATTCTTTTTAGACTCAACCAGGCGTTGTGCTATCACCTGGCGCATGTTGCTTGCTTCGACTATAACGTCTTCGCTCGATCTTTCACGATTTTCAATTTGTACACCACCGTCTAAAAACTCCAATACGTCAGCTTTAATGATACGGCCATATGGCCCGGTACCTTTTAGTCGTTTTATATTCACATTTTCATTTTGAGCTATTTTCTTAGCTAATTGGCTTATTTTTATTCTACTTTCTGTTGTTTTGGTATCTTCTTCTTTTCTGGATCCCAGTGTCAAGCACTGGGATGACACTGAAGAGTTGGATGGCATTGAAGTGTTAGGTGACACTGAGGAGTTAGATGACATTAAAGGGTTGGATAACGTTGAAGGGTTGAATGACGCTGAGGAATTGGATGACATTGAAGACTCATATGGCACTGAAGAATTGGATGACGTTGAAGAGTGTGCTTCAACTTCTTTCTTAGCTTCAACATTGGTAGTAGAAGCTGGAACATAGTTATCAAGTGCACTGTTATCTTCTCCTTCTTCTAGCATTAGAGCTATTGGTTGATTTACAGGCACGCCACTTGCTCCCTCCGATACTAGAATTTTTGCTAAAACCCCTTCATCCACAGACTCGAACTCCATTATGGCTTTATCAGTCTCTATTTCAGCAATTACATCACCTACTTCAACTCTATCCTGCTCTTTTTTACACCACTTCACGATTTTTCCCCCAGTTTTGCTCATTGTTGGGGAAAGAGCAGGCATTAATATTTCTATGGACATCTATTGTAAATTAAAAATCTATTCAATTTTTAATTTACTCTTTATCTTATGTCAATCTAATCGTGAATTATGATGAATAAACTACTTACGTCATCCCAGTGCGTGACACTAGGATCTTGGTTCAGAAATAGATCTACTATTATCCTATTGTTTTTATTGCTTAGTCCTAACCTGTTTGCCAGCAACTTTGTTTCAATAAAATCAAATAAAGTCAATATGAGAACAGGACCAGGGTTTCACTATCCTGTAATATGGATATACACTTGCAAAAATCTGCCCCTAAAAGTGATAGAAGAGTTTGAAAACTGGAAAAAGGTCTGTGATATAAAAGAAGACCGCGGATGGATAAAAAGTAATCTGCTCAGTAACAGGCGCTATGCGATGATAAAAGAAGATACTTATGGATATCAAAAACAGAATATGGACAGTAAGATTACTATGAAAATAGACGAATACGTTATAATGGGAATAGAAAAATGCAGTGAAAAGTGGTGCTTGCTATCTTCCTCAAAACACAAAGCGTGGGTGCAAAAAGAGTATATATATGGGGTCGATTAGGTTGAAAAAGGATCTTGATTGGTAGTAATTTCCAAACCTTCTGTGGTAAGCTCTTCAGGTAAAGCAGAGGGTGCATTATTGATTTCTTGAGACTTAGGGGAACTGCTTTCCTCTGCAGAGCTATTACATTGCCCACAAAAACTCTGTAACATTTTCTCAGCAGATGAATTTAAAATTTGTATAATAGACTTTTCACTCTGCTCCTTTAGCGATCGATCCATTCTAGAAATCAACTCGGAAAACTTGCTATCTTCCTTTTCAGCTTTACTTTTTATTTTATTTCCTATACTTTCAATATTATCCTGGTCAATTTCCTCTTTTGTTATGTTGAATGAATTTGCAATGCCTTGATACTTGATCTTGCATTCGCCACTGCCAGTTATACAAAGAGCAATAGAATCGGACATTTCACTTGCAGCCCACTTGTGTATAGCGTAAGCCAAATAGTTGTCATGGTTTTTAATGTTAAATTGTTGTTCTATTAGTCCAGAAATCTTATTACTCAGAGACATAAAGCACCCCCTTATGTTAATTATATCTTCTTATCAAAATACAGCAATTAAACTGAATAGCAAATTGATACGTGATTTACTTTAATTAATTATTAAAGTAAGACGTAAAATTCATGGTGTTAAGGCACTTTAAGCTACGATTTAGAATCTTTTGGCTATAGCCCTAACAATTCTTTTCTAATTTCTTCTTTAATTGTGTCGATTATGTCGGGATCAAGCCAATTTATCAAAGGATCATCAAGTGTAATATCTTTTAGATTGTCTACCATCTCATCAACAGCAGCATTTATTTTACTTTCATCAATCTTGTTAAACATAGGTTTAATCTTCACATAACCGGGAGAACCTTTACTATAACTTCCATTATCTTTATTAACACAACCACCAGCACCATATGTCTTATTAGCATAGCTTTTATTGCATTCTGTTACGTTTTTATACTTGATCTCACCATCATCTATATATGCTATTTTATTATCTTCAGTAGAACTTAGTTTATCTCCTTTCGTAATTTCCTCTTCTAGCTTCAAATTTTGTTCATGAACTATTGTATCCTTATAATCCTGTCCACCGTATATCCTATGTTTACCCCCACCAGCAACAGTAATTAATGGCTGGCAATCTTGCCTGTACGAATTACACATTTCTATCCAAGTTGGCCCTCCATCCTTGTTTGATAGACTATCTTCTTGTCCACCTCCTCCTTCCGTAACTTTAACTTTAATTACAGGATGACTAGGATCAATTTTTAGTTTAGCTTCAATATAATCTCCTGGTATTCCTGGTCTACTTTCAGTAGACTTAGCTTTACCAGCTATATGACCAGCTTCACCACCTCCCCACGCCTCTATTTCAACATAATCATATTGCGATAAGTCATCTGTATAGCCATCCCCAAGCTCATAAGATCCTTGATTACTTTCCTCAAGTTTCTGTTTCTTATCTTTCAATTGCTTTACTATTATTTCACGCAATCTATTTTTTAAACCTGCCAAGTAAAGCCTACACAATTTATCAGCATAAAAAAACTCTGTTCTGTTTGCTTTAACCAGTTGATCTTTCAATTGTGTGCACTTTCGTATTTCACCTTTTTCATCTTTACAATCCACTTCCTCATATCTTAAGTAAAATAGCTTATTATTTTTCTTATTCAAATATTGTGTTGAGCGGCTACATGCTTCACCTGAGCAGATGCAACCATCTTGACCTTGTTCACATTTTTCCTTACGCCCTCCATCTATTAATTTATATACTATCTTGCATTTGTTGCAATCCTGTTTTGTATCCATTTCGTCATCCTTTTCCGCAATGCAATTGTTTCTATTCGTATTTTCTTCAGGAATGGAAATATATCCCCGCTTATTGAATATTATTTTATCTAGCTCGCTTTGTGGCTTTGCCAAAACATCAGTTGTTTCGTTGCAAGGAAAGTAATAAAGTTGATTTGACTCCTTTGAATAAACAGTATTGTACTTAATGTACCTTGCTCCCATTGATTTTAATGATATTACCTCATTTTCTCTCTTAAGTACAAACTCCTCAGGTTCTGGTTGCCAACCGGAAAGGCAAAGCATTTTACTTTTGGAATTGTCTTTATATTTTACTTTTATTTTTGGGTATCCTAAGTTATCTAATTTGCATTTATTTCCCTGGAACTCTTCACATTCTGTGTCAATATCAGGAACATACCCATATTTTTCCAAAATTGCAAACTGAGGATTCTTTCTCAATATACCTTCTATAACATCAGTGGTGTTACTTTCATCATTACTATTCTTAGTTGTTTTTTTAACTATTCTCGGTTTTACCACTCTAAAAGACCGTGAGTCAATTTTTTTCCTATCTTCACTAGCATTAAAACTGATCTCGAAAGTACAATAGCCATCACTATAACTTCTATTTACTTGTTTCATGCAACTTTCTCTGCTCATCTCTATTTTTATTTTTAACGTATTTTCATTTAGTACCTCCACTACCTTAGGCTCTGGAGCAGGTGGCACCGGAAAACAACGAGCAGGCAATTGCAATCTTCTTTGAGATTCCTCTTTTTCGGTACCGCCGTATTCAGTGAAGAGTTTATTTTTTTTTCTGTATGTTTCGAAGTAGTGTGTAGTACCATCTCTATCTAAGATAGAATGCTCCCTAACTTCATCCGGAGTAGGGCTCTCCCCAGCCTTATCCTTTTTGTACTTTCTGGGAAAATCTAACTTTTCTCCGATTTCTCCGTCTTTTCCTATTAGGTCACCAATTATTACCTTAATCTTAGGATCAAAGTAATCATTTTTTTCGTTTGTTATAGGGACAATTCTAACCTGTGGAGGTGACATCGCAAGTTGTTCACAGAGCGGAGGTGGGCCAGGTGCAAGTGGCACAGGGGCACATTTTATTTTTTGTTTCCCTTGACCCCACGAACAAGTATCACAAACTTTTGCCATTTCTCCAGGGCGGAAAATATTCGCTCCTTGACCCCACCTAGCAAAAGTTGCAGAAGCACCACTCAGACAAGCGCTCTTTTGGCTACAAGCGCATATCTTAGGAGAATTAACAAATTTTACTTTTTCTTCATCAGTGACACCTTCTGCCCATTCCCATTCAAGACCCTGAGCAATTTCTCCTCCAGTTCTTGTTTTATCTCCTTCCCAGTCTATAAAAACTGCTGCTGAAACTCCAGCTCCACTCCCTTGTGTTCCATATATTTTTTGACAAGACGTCCCACTATACAATTCGTGACAATTATCTCCTTCATAATCACATACTCTAATTTTCGGATTAAAGTAACCGCCAATTTCTTGATCTTTTACTGCTTTGACTTTAATGTACTGCAATAATTTTTCGTCAAAATTTATATTATCCCAAACAAAGCTAATAATCTTCCAAAAGCCTTTACCAGCCTCACTCAAGTTTGCTTCAGCATTAGTGTTACTCTTTACAAGTGATGGACAACCATCATCAGCATATCCTTGATACGAAAGACCAAATGTCAAAAAGAATATAAATAAAAAGTTAAGCCTTACACTTCTCATAAAACACCGGTAACCACTTACTAACTTCTTCCCCTTTTTCTTTTATTGCTTCGTACATATACTTTATAGTATCTTTATTAGCTGAAAGTATGTGTATTTCTTGCATATCTTTCAAATCTAAATTTAAAGTTACTAGTCCTTTGTACTGTTTTATCAAAAATAAACCTTCTTGTGTTGGTGTTTGCAGGATTATGTTCAGTTCCTCTTTAGATAGAGAAAATGCTTTCATGTATAACCTATTTGCATTGACGTTCGGCATCAAAATCCTTGTATCAACGTGTTTATCCAGATATTGAGTAAATTTACTAGCAAATGCCAGGGTTAAGTTCTCAGTACTTAGAATTACCACAACATTTAATTTTGTCATCCTGTGCATCCAGTTATCAAACTCTTTCTCCGTAGGAAAAATATTACTTATCTCCCATGCTTCATCCAAAACAAGTATTGCAGGCGAGCCATCACATTTTGCTTCAAAAGAGTATAAGAAATAGTAAAGTATCACGGACATACATTCCTTTCGTTTTGTAAGGTTTGCTGTGTTGAGAGATATAGTTCTTATTTCCCAATCAATGTCTGATTCATCACCATCTTGAAATAAATAAGCAAACTCGCCATCATTGCACCATTTACTTATCTTGCCTCCAAGGAGTAAGAGTACTTCAGAAATTTGTGAAATAGAACGCGACTCCCTTGGTATAGCAAATATAGAATCTACAATTTTTTTTATCTTCTCTTCCACATCCACCAAATTTGTATCAGCCACCATTCTTTTGATCAGTTCAACTAGCATATTGCGATTGGAAGCACTATTTTCAATGTTTAGTGGATTAAATTTCAAGCTTTTATCTTTATATTTTGGATCAATTATGTAATATTTACCGCTCACTGCTTTAGTAAAAATTATTGACTTTCCAGTGTTGTCTAATATGATAATTCTAGGATCAAATTTTCTTGACTCTGACAACAGGAAATTAATTAGTGAAGTTCTGCCTGAATTCGGAGCGCCAAGTATCGTAGTATGACCATTGTTTTTCTTTCCATGGAAATTTAAAAAGTAAGGGCTTCCTTTTTTTGAAAGAAAGACTGTTACTGCTTCCTTCCACCTTCCTCCTTTTAATGTACCTGACGTAAAATCATGTAGCATAGCAAAGCTGCAGGCATATTTTTTTAATATGTTCTTCGGTTGTGTAACAAAAGTAAAATTGCCTGGAAGTTGTGCCCAAAAATGATCTTCCATATGTAGATCAGCTCTAAACATCATCAAACCGACTAACGACATTACGGCGGATAAATCGCTGATGTTTTCGGCTAGTCTCTTTCTATCGTCAGCAAAAATTGTGAAAATAATTTTCTGTTGACAAAAGTCTATAGCAGAAGTTTTTTCAAGTTCTATTATTTCTTTGATTTCTGGGTTTTGAAGTAAGGTACTATCCTCACTGACTTGCAGCATATTGATTTGTTTTTTGAATTCTTTGACTGCTTTGTTATTACTAGTGAATATTATTATTTCTGTAATAATAAACTCAGAGTCAAGTTGTAAACACCTATCTATATTTTCTAAAGGGATTTCCCGATATTCCTTTATACAAAAAATAGAACCAAATTTCTGTTGATTTTCAAATGTTGTTTGAAATGTGTTAAACCCAAAAGCTACCTTTAAGCTTTTAACATGTTGCGACAGATCCCTTTCACATATTGGGTAGTCCTTGTGTGTTAATGTAACAATATAATGGAGAAATTTCATCATTTCAGAATACATTTTACACTCACTAAACCTTAGGCCCAGCTTTTTAGCTCCGAAAGGCTCCAAATCACTTTGAATTAAATCAGTTACCCTTTGTAATTCCCGATGGTTTTCTTGTAGAGATAGCTTATGCTGATTTTTTATTCTACTAAGAAAAAATGAATTATTAGTATGCTCGCCAAAATCGCTAAATAATACTACGATGTATAACTCGTTTATATACTGCAGTTTACTATCAGTGAGTTTATTAAGCCACGTTGAATGTAGCTTATCAGAAAAGTCTCCAGTTTTATTCCATTTTAAGCTCAGTTTATTGCGCTTTCGGGCAGTATGAATCCAAACGGTGAAATATAAGCTATCGATATTTTTTGATATGCTTTTTCTAATTTCAGTTCTAAGGTTGCTGTAGTTATCAGCAGAGGAATAATCTTCTAACTTGATTATTTTTAATAATTCTCCCTGTTTTGTTAGTATAGTTTCTTCATCATAATGACAAGCGTAAGGGATAAAGTCTAAATCAATGCTTTCTAGTAATGCTAAATTATTCTTTTTTTCAAGCTTAGTGTTAATTGCTGGTATTTTTGGCTGCATACAACATCATGTGCGTTTAATAAAGGCAGTGATACTTAATTTTTATCTTTTTCGTTATCAGGTTTTACTTTTACAAAACTAAACTTCTCTTTCAAGTAGTCCGTTGCCTTTTCTGTGCTACCAAACATCATGACCAGTACACCAAACATTATCATGAAAAAGATCAGGCCCCTAAACAATATTGCAAGTATCACTGCAGCTATACATAATCCTATGATTGTCGAAGGACTCATATTTTCTAAGGTATCCTTAACTGAAAATGAAGAAATAAAATTTTTTACCGTTTCTTGTATATCCTTTAATTCATTACCCACTGGAATCGCTTCGCCTGAGTATGATGTAAAAACGAAGCTCAATAGGGCTATAAAAACTAAAACTCTATTCAATTGAATGCGCATCAACTAAATACCTTTTAAACACCACCTGATTATAACAACTTTCACATCAACAGGCAAGAACTGAATTTGTTTGTTCACTACGAGTAACATATATTTAATTTTTACCGCCGTTTACCATCATCAACAATAAGAGGACTCAAATCGGTGGATGTTAATTCACTTGAAGGAAGGGTTAAATACCGTGTGACTACTGCTGCCATAGCAAGCACTACAGACATAACCAACAATCCTGCCCCTACCATCCCCAAAGTTACTACTCCAGCGATAAGACATACTATTGCTGAAAGAGCACAACCTGTTGCAAGTGCAATGCGAAAATTTCTGTTATTTGGTTGCTTTGTAGGCTCTGAGTTTTCATTTTCTTGCATATTTTGCTCTCCTTTTGCAGGCTGCTTTGGTTGCACTCGACCTTTGATCCATTTAGAAGGAAGTCTCCTTCCACTCGGCACTTTTGGTCTTGTTTTAGTTGGGTGTTCTAATTTTGTTTTTTCTTCACTCTTTGTAGGTGTTAATTCCGAGTTTTCTCTTTTCAAAAATTCCTCGCATTCTGTTACTATTTTATTTAATTCATCTAATTCTTTTTCACTTATCTGCTCTTTATGACCACTTTCCTTAGTGACACTTGATGTTTCCTGTATGTTACCTTGCGCTCCTATACCGTTTAGAGTTGTACCAATCTCCTCAAATGTTTCGTTAACACTACTCCATTCACTATCAATCGAAAGGTTAGATTGGCTGGAGGAGTGACTTAATGGTGATTGCTCGATAGGATTAGGTGATGTCTGCGATTTCCTTATCTTTTTTTCTTCATATATTGGCCCCACTATAGGAGTTTTTAAAGTATTGTTTTGTTGAGTAGCACTACTAGAATGATTTTTATTGCTCCTCTCGCTAATAATTTCTGAAATTATTCTTCCTATTTCCTGTGCTTTTGTTTTCTCTTCTTCTGTGTATGTTTTTTTTTGTCGTGTTATTCCTTCTAGCAACGTTGTAAGAAATTGGATATAATGCTCATATTCTTTTTCGTCGCTCTGCTTAACAATGTCTGAAATTATTCCTACTATTTCCCCTCCTCTTGTTTTCGATCCTTGTGGTTGTTCTGCTTCTTTGTTAAACACTGAAAGTTTGAACAGTTTTGATGATGCCATTATTTTTATTTGCAAGACTCGAAGAAATTTGTTGATGTAATTATTATAATGTTCAGTACTTTCTTCCACTGATTTTTCTAATGTAGCTAATGCTTCAGCTTTTTGCTCGAGTAATTCTGAGTATTCTGCGAGAGCCTTTGCTGCCTCATCTTTTCGTTTTCTCAGTGATTTTTCTAACTTAGTCAATACACTAGGATCAGCTCCCTGCTTGAACAACTGTTTGCATTTTATGGCAATATCGTTTGTTTTTTTTTGATCTTGTTCTGTTACACTTTCGTATATAGCTCTGCACAGTTTACGATCTTTTTTATTATTCAAAGATTTAATGAAAATTTCTATTTTATCAGGCGGACTCGGCATAGCATTCCTCCATACATAACAAAATGTATAGATACCTCATCGGCGTTAATTTTACATTAAAACTGGGCAATTATGCCCTATTATGGACAATTACGGCAATTTGCTTATTGGCTGATATTTGCTTTGCTAATGATTGAGTTTTCCACTTCTACAGATTTGTTTTCGATATAATTGTTTGCCTGTTGAATTAACATATCTATCACTTCTTTTACGGGTCTTTCCCTATCAACCATGCCAACGCTTTGGCCGGCCATTAAAGATCCTGTTTCAATATCTCCTTCAATCACTGCTCTTCTTAGAGCTCCAGCCCAGAATTTTTCTATTTCAAGCTGTCCGTCTTCCTTTGAGATTTGCCCCTTTTGGTACTTATCAATAACTTCTCTTTGGTGCTTCACAAAGTCATCGCTCGCTTTGTTAGCTATGGCTCTTACTGGAATTACAGGAAAATCAGCACTTATTTGTACAGAAGAAACCGCGTTACGTGCAGCTGACTTAATAAATACCTCCTTAAAATTTTTGTGGGCAATCGACTCATTTGTGCAGACAAATAATGTACCTATTTGACAGCCACTTACTCCCATTTCTAGGTAATTCACTATCATCTCGCCCCTTCCTATTCCACCTGCAACAAACACTGGTGTTTGTTCATTTTTAAAGTAAGGCAATATCTCTTGTGCGAGAACAGAAGTGCTAACTGAACCTACATGCCCACCTGCTTCCATTCCTTCTATTATTAATGCATCTACCCCTATTTTTACTAACCTTTTCGCAAGGCTTAATGATGGTGCAAAACACATAACTTTAACGCCCACATTCTTGATTTTTTCTATACTAGGTTTTGTCGGTAACCCACCTGCAAGAACTATGTAGCTTACTTTTGCTTCAATACACACATCTATCAACTCACTCAAGTTTGGGTGCATAGTGATTAGATTGACGCCAAATGGCTTATCAGTTAGTTTCTGTGTCTCTATGATTTCTTTTTTCAGCAATTCTGGAAACATGGCACCACATGCAATTACGCCAAAACCACCAGCATTTGAGATTGCTGAGACCAAGTTTCTCTCTGAGACCCAGCTCATAGCACCACCCATTATTGCAAACTCACTACCAAGAAAATCTGTTCCTTTTTTCCAGAGATTGCTCAACATATAATCTATATAATGCGTTTAAAAATGTTTTGCTTATCTATCAATGTGTGTTTTAAAGCAGCAAGTATATGCAAGACTATAAAGAATACTATAAAGTATGCAAGTATTGAATGTAGCCCATTGGCTGTACTGGCTAGCTCTTTGTTTTTACTGATCAACCAAGGGATATGAAAAAAATACTTGATCTTTTTACCAGAAGCAGAAGACATGACATAACCAGATAATGGCATTAGTATCATCAAAGAATATAAACCAAAGTGTACTGCTTTACTCGCATTGATTATAAGCCGAGAAAAATTTGCTGGAAGTGGCGGAACGCAAGTAAAGGCGCGAAAAAATATGCGTATTACGACCAATCCAAAAACAGTGACTCCGCAAGCCTTGTGAATAGCGTATATGTTGAACTTAATTTCATTGCTAACCGGCAAGCCTTTCATATAAAACCCAGAGCAGAGCATACCAATAATAAAAACAGCCATCAACCAATGAATAATCCTTAACCCTAAGCTATATTTATTGTCTTCCATTTTGATTACTCTAAAGTAGCATTTATATAATAGAGAAACTATTTTTCAATCAAAATTTATTAAAGCAGCTTGGGTGTGACGACAATACAGCTATGCAAATTGTAATTCGAGAGCAATCCCTAGCCGTCATCCAATAGAAACGAAAAAACTACTTGACAACCTTCACCAGTCCCTTTACCATAGTATTATGGGTTTTTAGGCCTAAAATTTATCTTTAGTCTTTGTATTACGTGACAAATGCACAGTATAAAACTAGGCGTGTTATGTTTAATTTTTGCAGCATGGACACTGCTTGTCTTTATAAATTTTTGTCTACATTAGCTGGACCTCGCTTATTAAGCGGTGTAAGAGAGAACCGGACGTCAAGTTTTTGAGAGAACAGTAAACAAC
>JAITUS010000003.1 GCA_031286185.1 Rickettsiales bacterium | reverse complement strand
AAAAATGCAGACGATTGTGGAAAAATTGCGAGCGGAAACTCAACACTAGCTTACAGATGATTGTTCTCTCCTTCATTTCTCTCCTACTACGAAGATTTTAAACAGGTTCTAATAAATATTTCTTAACTTTTTCAAATATTAACATTGTTTCCTCACGATCTATTATTCAATTTTATATTATTCTAGGTAAAAAGCCAACTTTTTTTCTTAATATATCAATAAAGAGAAAAACAGGAATTAGATAAGCGAGAAAGACGCATATAAATATTTAAAAAATATAAATCTTGCCTGTGTTAATTGGATATGAAATCACCATTCATTACAAAGTTAGTAAAGATTCTGGTTTACTTAAAGTTCGTTAATTGTTATTTTTTAAAGTACAGTATTTACTATAGCGCCATATGCTTAGGATTTTTTCTAAAGTTTTATTTATATTAATGTTTTTGGGTTTTAGTCTTTTTGTTTCACATGATACTGAAGCTAAATCTAAGGTGAAACTTAGTAAGAAATATGTACCACAAGGTAATCCTGGCGGTACAAACTTTCATGAAGATGAGGATTTTGCTGAGTCATATAGACTATATGAAAAGCGCAGGGAACTCCTAAAGAAAAAAAAGTTGCAAGGCCGAGCTAATGTTAACGTAGACAAAGAAACCCTAGCCAAGAAATTAAAAGAAAAAAAAATTGCTCTCCTTAGTAATAAACCAAGTGACATGGAAGCTTGTATAGTCGAAGATGAAGAGGATGCTATGGTAAATCAGCATGGCATCAACATCACACGCTTGAAAGGAGCTGTATTCATAGATCAAACTCAATATGAAGGCGAGCAACTTGAAAGCAAACGACAGGAAGGAAAAAAGGCTACTACAACACGAGAGAAAAAAATCTCCCCTATAAATATTACTATAAAAGACACTCCATCAAAAAAAACATGCTCTCGTGATTCTATTGCTGATCTAAATAACGTGACGCAGCACAGCTTGAACGGTTCGGATTCATTTGGAAGTGTAGCTGACTTGACAGAATAGTGTTGGCCATTTTATAATATGCTAAATTAAGGAGGCAGATTATGGACTCAAATTATAATATATACGAACTATTACCTACTTTTCAACACAAGACTCATACTGTAAAAGTTGGACAAGTAAGAATAGGTGGAAATAATCCTATAGTTGTGCAATCTATGGCGCTTGGTATACCTATAGATCCTGACGACATAAAAGGCAGTGCTAAGCAATATGCAAAAGAAGTAATAGAACTAGCGCATGCAGGTTCGGAGTTGGTACGAATTGCTTTGAATTCAGAGGAAGTGACAAAAGCAATACCTTATATAGTAGAAGAGGTGAATAAAGAAGGCTTCGACGGTAAGATACTGGTAGGTTGTGGGCAATATGAGCTAGACAGGCTAGTTCAGGATTATCCAGACAACATTAAGATGCTGGGTAAAATTAGAATGAATCCAGGCAATATAGGCTTTGGCGACAAACATGATGAAAAATTTGAAAGGGTTATAGAGTATGCAATAAAGCACGACATTCCGATTAGAATTGGAGTAAATTGGGGCAGCCTTGATAAGTACCTTTCACAAAAACTAATGGATGAGAACTCCTTGTCTAGTAATCCAAAACCTTCTGATGTTGTATTGCGCAAGGCACTTGTAATGTCAGCTCTGAGCAGTGCACAGAAGGCTGAAGAAATTGGCCTCAGCGCGGATAAAATGATCATTTCGTGTAAGGTTAGTGGAGTGCAAGATTTAATCTCAGTTTACACAGCGCTTGCAAAATCCTCCAATTATGCTTTGCACTTGGGCTTAACTGAAGCTGGTATGGGCAACAAAGGCGTGATAAATACTACGGCAGGGCTTACTTACTTATTACAAAATGGTATTGGAGACACAATACGTGCTTCTTTAACTCAACGCCCTGGCGAATCAAGAATTAGTGAGGTAATAGCGTGTCAAGAAATATTGCAGTCTATAGGTTTGCGCTACTTTAATCCTCAAGTCACCTCATGTCCTGGATGTGGACGCACGAATAGTGATCGTTTTCGGGTATTAACCGAAGAAGTAAATGATTACATAGAAATTCGCATGCCGACCTGGAAGAAACAAAATCCAGGTGTGGAGCATATGAATATTGCTGTTATGGGATGCATCGTAAATGGCCCTGGAGAGAGTAAACACGCAAATTTGGGAATCAGCTTACCTGGATATGGAGAAAAGCCCGTTTCAGCGGTTTATAAAAACGGCAAATACTTTAAAACTTTACAAGGCAATAACATCTTTGGAGAATTTAAGACAATTATTGATAATTATGTGGAGGAGCATTTCACATAACCATCCAAGGGTGTCATGCCAACGCCCTCTATCTTGTCATCTCAACGCCTCCTTTTTTTGTCATTCCAGCATCCCACCTCCTGTCATCCCGGCGCCTCCTTTTCTTGTCATCCCAGTAGCCCACCTCCTGTCATCCCAGTGCGTGACACTGGGATCCATTCTTTCCATAATAATTAAAATGTTATACTTTAACGTAAAATGGCCACTTTTATACTCACCTACTTGATAAAATTCCTGGATTCCAGCGTCATGCGCTGGAATGACACCATTTGTTGTAAAAACAAATATTCGTTCATAAATTGCAACTAGCTATAAATATTTAAGAAATTTACCAGGCAGAAAAAAGACAATAAAACCCTGAGGTAGCTAGTTATTCCACTCTCTATTTTAAAATCTTACGTTGGGTGATGTCTTAAACGACTTATAAGCGCGTTTCAGCTTATATAGGTAAAAACCAGAAGTTTTAAAAAGACATGCAGTGTACATAGTGCGAAAAATTAAACAATAGTATGCCAAATACAAGCTTTCTTGTCATTTTAACCTGCACAGGTTGGGAAGTTAAATAATAGCTTCAATACTATGATAATGGAGTCTGTGGAATTTGTCAAGTAGTTTTTTTCTATTGAATCCAACGCGCTGCTAAAAGCTATGCGAGTGGTCTATTGCCGCTCCAGCGCTAAACATAAGGCCTGTGTAACCTAACCTCTATTTAAACATTTTCCTTAATTGATTAATTTCATCAGCAAAATTTGAGTCGGTTTTTATAAAATTTTCTATTTGTTTTACTGCATGTATAACAGTAGTATGATCTCTGCCACCAAAGCTTCTTCCAATATCTGGCAGGCTTTTTTGTGTGAATTTCTTAGCGAAATACATAGCTATTTGCCTTGGTCTTACAAGACCGCGAAGCCTTCTATTGGAATGCATATCTGCAACTTTTATATTAAAAAACTCAGCTATTTCCCTTTGTATTTCTGCTATTGTAATTGACTTATGATTTGATCTAAGAAGATCTGCTAAAGTTTCACTGGCCGACTCTACTGTCATACTCCTCCCAATCAATGAAGTATGGGCAACTTTATTCAATGCTCCTTCCAATTCTCTTATGTTAGATTTTATGTTCCTTGCCAAAAACTCTAGAACATCATCTGGAACATACATACTCATTTGTTCCACTTTGGCCTGCAATATACCAAGTCTTAACTCGAAAGTTGTTTCATTAATATCTGCCACCAACCCCCAACCAAGCCGCGATTTTATTCTTTCCTCTACTCCATCAAGATCGCTAGGAGATCTATCAGCCGATATAACCAATTGTTTATTTTGGTCTATTAGCGCATTAAAGGTGTGAAAAAATTCTTCCTGTGTGCTATCTTTACCACTGATAAATTGTACATCATCTACCATCAATACATCTACCGACCTAAATTGTTCCTTAAACAACATAATATCCTTACTTCGTAGTGCTGTAATATATTGGTACATGAACTTCTCTGCTGATAAATATGCTACTTTTCTTTTTACCGATGGCGAATTGACTATGTACCAAGCTATAGCATGCATCAGATGTGTTTTACCAAGCCCCACCCCACCGTATAGAAACAGAGGGTTGCTGCCTGGTATTGGATCTATAGACTCTGCCACACGCTTTGCAGCTGTAAATGCTAATTCATTTGGCTTTCCCACCACAAAATTATCAAAGGTAAACCTTGGATCCAGCGGTGAACCAAGACTATGATTACTTTCCTCCCTGCTTTTTGATATAGTATTAGGGTTTTGATTCTTTTCCTCGATTACTTGAATATCAATAGAACGTATACTTTCATCCTCGTTTTGCCACAATGATAGTATTTTTTCCATGTAGTGAACCGTAATCCACTCTTTTATAAATCTTGTTGGCACAGACAACAAAACTTCTCCATTGCTACTACTAACAAAGCTAAGTGAACTTAGCCAGCTGTTATACGTTGCCTCTCCATAAAGATTATAAAGACAATTTTGGATTTTTTTCCAAGCAATATTGTGATCTGTTACTGTAACAATTTGGTCAAAAAACATAGTAGAAACCTTAGGGTTAATCAAGCTCATATATTACACCAAGAAAAAAGCAATAATTAGAAAAACACAAGCTAATCAATAGCTTGCTGCAAAGTGAAAAGCTAACACTACTTAATACACACTAAAAATTATGGTGATTTTTGATGAGTTGTAAAGGGTATAAAACCACTAAAATTGATCATTTTTCTTTCAACAAATGAAACTTCGCTTGCGTTAAGGATTAACAGCGTGCTAAAAAAAATAATAATGTATTATGTATAAATAAGATATTAAATTTATTGGCAAAAAAGTAAAGTGCTCATATAAATATAACTAACCTAATATAAACTTACTGAAGCAAATCTATGATCATATTAAGTGGTTTAAGTTGTCATGCTAAACTCGGTATTGAGCTAGAATTTTACATTGAAGAAATAGAAAAAGAGCATTTATTTCTTAGTGATATTAAAAATAGAATAGCTTCACTTGGATTTTCCTGTGAGAAAGAGAGTTCCATACATCAATATGAAATAAAAAGTGGTTGTTACACCAATTCTAATAACTTAATCAAGCATTTTGAGTTAGTAAAAGAATTAATTACTGAAACAGCACAAAAACTCGGTGGGAATATTTCTTTTAAAGCAAAGCCCTATTTGGATAAGGCAGGTAGTGCATTAAATGTGCATGTTAACTTAATAGACTCAAACAACAGCAACTTATTTTACTGCAGTGAACAAAAGTATAGTGACTACTTGATTCATAGCATCGGTGGATTATGTACTATGATGAAAAAACATATGTTATTTTTTGCTCCAAACAATGATTCATATTTAAGATTTCAATACCCAGATATTCACACGCCAACTACAGTTAGTTGGGGTGTGAATAATAGAACTGCTGCGATAAGAGTACTCAATTCTGGCGATAAATGTCGCCTAGAGCACCGCGTGCCTGGGGCAGATTGCAACCTTGAAAAAGTGCTTGCAGCAATAATTGAAGGTATCACTTTTGGCATAAAAAACAGAATTGCCCCACCAAACAGAGTGTATGGTGTTGCATCTGATCCCCAATATAAGATGGAGAGTTTGGTATGAGCCCTCCACCTTGTAGACATCTAACAAAAGAAATTGCACTACTTATTTTTACTATATCCCTGGTCCACGTGTTGTACTGCAGCCCTGATCACGGGCTGAGTGATTATCATCAGGCTTATAACTTGGTATATAAGTAACGCCTTCTAAACCTTTTATACATTCACGTATCGCACGTGATAATTCTTCACCTTGTAAGGTAGTCTCTGCCTGAGCATCTCGTGAATTAACCCCTGTTTGAGTTGACGTATCGCTATTGGCAGAAGAAAGAGCAGTAGAATTACTATCAACATTACATCCCTTACCCCATCCATTTGTATCACTTCTTCTCTACTCTGCTGCATTCCTAAAAATTTCTCCACAGCTTTACATAAGGATAAGTCTCCAATGTATAATTCCTCATTTTTTTCTATTAATTTTTTATCCTTCTTGTAACTCTCATCATTAAATTCCCTGTCATCAAACTTCACTATTTTGGTTATGCCTTCACTACTCACATCCATAACCATGGTATGAATTAAAATGTTTCCAGACTCATCTTTTACAGGCCACGTGCTTGTCATTTGATAACATGCGCCCTTTTCAAATTTATAGTATCTTTTCTTATCTTCATTTTTTATAAGCACGTATTTCAAGGTTTTTGTTGCAGTAGATATCCAGTTTGCTAATATCTTTCTCTTGCTATAAAATATCACTAATCTTGATTGGCTCACTTCCATTATAGTTAATAAGATTAACGTTTAAGGCTCTATTGGCATTGTCAGTTTCTTCACAGTAAACTTGAAAAGCTATTTTCTTTTCAAAATGCCTACTTGCAATCTCCTTTCCCTATACTGCCAAATTTACAAATTTATCTATATTTTCTCTAAAATTCTCACTAACAGGCTGTTCTCTTCCTTCTACGGCTTTATCCACATATTCTTGTCTAAGAACCTGTTTAAAATCTCGAAGAGATGAGGTAAAATAAGCATAGATTAATAATGGGGTGTCTATGCGGAAAAGTTATCCAAGCAGTATAAGTCGAAAGCAATTTGAAAAAATCAGG
>JAITUS010000124.1 GCA_031286185.1 Rickettsiales bacterium | reverse complement strand
AGATGGGTTGTTGAGAGATCTTTTGCTTGGTTAGAAAAATGCAGACGATTGTGGAAAAATTGCGAGCGGAAACTCAACACTAGCTTACAGATGATTGTTCTCTCCTTCATTTCTCTCCTGCTACGAAGATTTTAAACAGGTTCTAAGATCTTGCCAGTAAATAGACTGAGTGAGAAGGATCCAACTATTGCACCTTGATGCAGTGCATAAATAGCGCTGGGCAAACCAAAAGTCTCCATGTATAAAAAAGGTCCACAAGTGATAAATGACATATAAGCAGCAGAAAAAAGGCTCATTACCAAAGATAGTGCCATAAATTTCGAACTCAATAATAGCCTCCCATAGTCTTTCATCATTTTTTTCAAATGAAAGATATCGCGGTCCTTTTTCGTTTCCGGTAACAGAAAAAGCAGCAAAACCCAGGAGATTAAACAAAGTATTGCAACACTTGCATAATTGCTACGCCATCCCACAATTTCATTGATGAAACTGCCCAAAACCGGTGCAACTGCCATGACAACTGTGAGAACAGAATTCATGATTCCAATAAACTTCACTGCTTCATCGCCTTTATAGCTATCTGCAACGATTGCAAATACAACTACAGATGTGCTAACACCAATGCCTTGAATAAAGCGAGAAATTAAAAGCCAAAGAACTGATGGTGCAAAAACACAACCAACAGCACCAACGAGCAGCAAAGTGTTACCTATGATCATAATTCTCCTTCTGCTATAGCATTTAGACAATGGGCCAAAGAATAACCCTCCTATGCAAAAACCTAGGAAATTGTAAGCAATAGTTAATTGAATTGTACCTTCCGACACGTTGAAATAGCGCACCATATCCGGAAAGCTAGGTACAGAAACATCGATTTCAATAAACTTGGCAATCAAAGATAAGATCAACAGAAAGGGTAGTAGCATTTAAAATTTTCAACTAGTGGATAAAAGTATCGCATCTAAAGCGTTTAGCAAAGAATATTTTTCATTACTTTACCAAAATTACTGGGAACGCTCACGTAAAGGAGTAAAGGGATCAGGATAGGTTGGACACCAACAAGAGAAATACAACAACCATACGCGTTAAATTAAGGGCAAATTTTCAAAAAGGGAGAACAACTTTTAGCTTATTGTGGGAGTGTTCAATATTGAAATAAGTCTTCCCGCTGTTATTTTCCCTTAACTTGGGCATATGTAAAATATTCGTGCATTACGCGCTGCCGTTTGGTGTACAAGAATTACAGTGTTCCCTCGCCAAAATCTCCAGAATCTGCACTATATTTAGTGCTGCACCTTTGCGCAGATTGTCAGCCACTATCCACATGTTTAGTCCGTGTTCAACGGTATTGTCTTTTCTAATACGCGATACATATACAGCGTCCTCCTGTACAACATCAATTTGAGTTGTATATTCGCCACCTTCGCGCCTATCATACACTAAAATTCCATTGTCTTCGGTTTCACTTAGCACTTCACGGGCTTGTTCTTCAGTTATAGGCTGATAAAACTCTACATTCACTGCTATAGCATGACCAATAAAAACGGGTACCCTCACGCAAGTTGAAGTCACTTTAATATCTTCCCCTAAGATTTTTTTTGTTTCCTCTTGCATTTTCCATTCCTCTTTTGTGGAGCCATCTTCCATGAATTCTCCTATGTGAGGAATACAGTTAAATGCTATTTGCTTAGGAAATATCTCGGGTTTTTTGAGTTCATTCATAAAGATCTTTTTTGTCTGATGATAAAGTTCATCCATTGCTGCTTTGCCTGCGCCAGAGGTCGATTGATAAGTTGAAGCAACAATTCTCTTTATTCTTGCTTTTTGATGTAATAAGTGTAGCACTAGCAGCATCTGTATTATAGTACAGTTTGGATTGGATATTATGTTGTGGTTTTTGTATTCCATGATTTTTCCTTTATTAATCTCTGGGATAACTAGTGGCACACCTTCTTTCATCCTGAAATGAAAACTGTTATCTATCACAATGCATCCTGCCTCAGTTGCAATTGGCACGTATTTTTCAGAAACATGAGCACCAGCGCAGAAAATGGCTATATTGACTCCAACAAAGTCATAATCTTCAAGACATGAGACAGTTAGTTCTTCATCACCAAAACTCACCTTTTTTCCCTTTGATTTTTTTGATGCGAGTACGATAATAGAATCTATCGAAATTTTTTCTTCGTCTTGAAACTCAGCAAGTATATTCAGCACCTCGCGTCCTACTCTTCCTGTCGCTCCAACAACAGCAATTTTATGTCCCATATAGATGAACCTCTAACTTAAAGTTATATTATATTTTCACTGACAAAATTTACAATTGTTTTAATGTTTTTACCTTGCAATTAACCATAATTTAGTTATTCTTATGCAAGATTAGTAATATTACGTGGTAAAGTGAGAGATGAGCAAAAAGTATGATGAAACTAAGGTTAAACCTGCAACATCTACACCTCAAGGACTTAAGGGAACCAATGAGTCAAGGATTCAAGTGACAAGAAGGAAATTTCCGAATTTTAATGACGAAAGGTATTCTGTAAAAACTGTTAAAACACGGTTTCTAGAAACAGGGCAACAGCCTTCAAAGCTAAGGAATTTCTTGAAATCAATACTAATTGTAGGAAAGTTTTTAGCAAAAGTTTTCACACCCGAAAAAATAGAAATTATTAGCAACCCTATATATGAAAGCAGGGAGGCGTACGAAGCATATAAAAGGTCACGAAACAAATACTATAGTGAAGCGAAAGATGAGGTAGGGATAGTTCGCACGGATGGTAAGCACGAGAAAGGAATAAGCAGCGAGCTTAAGCAGGGTAGTATTGAACAAGTGGAACACGAAGAGAAAAGTCGTGATTCATAAGTATCTTATCTAAAAAGCCCTAGCTGTGCTTTTATTGCGTAGCAAGTGGAGGTTAGGAGTAAAAAGGAAAGATTAAAATTGACATGCCTGTTTTTGAATCTACCCCATAATACCAATTTCCCCTGAATGGATACAGATTTAGTGCGGTCTAGAGTTTATGTGTGGACTATCCAGAGAAAAAGGCGGTATCATGACCTCGAAGACTTTTGTGTTTTCTTCATTTAGGAATTCGTACCTACCTTGCATTATTCCCGATGGTGCGTTTAAGTATGTCCCGCTCGTATACCTAAATACTTCTCCAGGTTTTATCACAGGCTGCTCTCCAATAACACCAGCACCTGCAATTTCATTTACCTTCCCTTTGTAATCTATTATCTGCCAATGGCGGCTCAGCAATTGAATAGTTGATGGGCTTTTATTTTTTATCTTAACATTGTATATCCACACATAGCAATTTTCATAAGGGATAGATTGCTCCTCGATGTAAACTGGCAAAACTGTAACTTCAACAGAGTTAGTAGTAAGTGTGTATTCTAGAGCCATATTATGATTTAAGAAAACAACACCTAATAATACACTATTTTCATGGACTCTTCAAGCATGTTATCGTATTCTAATTAGCAGTGATAATATGGACGGATCAGATATGCTCGGCGAAAGAGTAATAGGGATAATAGGTAGTGGACAATTAGGTAAGATGACTGCTATTGCTGCAACAAAACTTGGGCAAAAGACACATATTTTTGCTCATGCTAGGGATGATCCAGCTTGCTCTGTTGCCGGTAGTGTAACAATAGCAGATTTTTCTGATAAGAAGGCACTTGTATCTTTTGCACAGAGCGTGGATTTAGTTACTATTGAATCTGAAAATATTCCTTGTGACGCAGCTGATATTATATCACAGCATGTGGATTTTTACCCGGGTAAAAGAGCATTACATATTTCACAAAACAGGCTGAGAGAAAAAGACTTTATTAGAGATTTGGGTATAAAAACCACTGGTTATAAAAATATACAAAATTATGATGAGCTATTAGAAAATAGTAGGACTTTTGGCTACCCAATAAGGCTGAAAACAACAGAAATGGGTTACGATGGAAAAGGACAATATGTTATCGGGAATGATTCTGAAGCGAAACAATTTGTTTCCTTTGATTGGAACACAAAGTATATCCTCGAAGCAGGTGTTGATTTACTAAAAGAGGTTTCAATAGTTATTGCAAGAGATAAAAACGATAAAGTAACTTTTTTTCCTATAGCAGAAAATCGCCACGTTAATGGAATACTTGACACTTCAACAGTGCCAGCCAAGATAGATAGTAAATTAACTCGAGAAGTGCAACAAGCTGCAGAGAAAATAGCAGGTGCGCTTGGTGTAATAGGAATCCTTGCTATTGAATTTTTCATTACTAAAAATAATGAGCTGCTAGTTAACGAACTAGCTCCAAGACCTCACAATTCCTGCCACTGGAGCTTGGATGCATGCAATGTTAGTCAGTTTGAGCAATTGGTTAGGATAATATGCGAATTACCTATGCAGGAAGTAGCGTTACGCTTTCCTTGCATGACGAAGAACATAATAGATAGTGATATATATGATTTCCACAAGTATTTGAGCGACAGAAAAGCCAGTTTGACCATATACGGAAAGAAAGAGGTCAGGGATAAGCGTAAAATGGGACATGTCAATATAGATTTGAGTTAGACACCATAACTTTGCAATTGCACAGACGTTTATTTTAGAAAAAAGTGCGTTGAGTTATAGCCAATTTTGCTCCAAACACAGGCCAAATATCCCCTTCGGTGTCATTCCAGTGCTTGACACTGGGACCTAATGTCACTTTATAATAGTATCTCCAAATAGCCCTCCTCCTGTCATTCCAGCGCGTAACGCTGGAATCTAATGTCATTTTATAATGATGTCTCCAAGTAGCCTTTTTTGCCATCCCAGCGCCCCTTCTCCCGTCATTCCAGTGCTTGACACTGGGACCAATGTCACTTTATAATGGTGTCTCCAAGTAGCCTTTTTTGCCATCCCAACCCCTATGATGTCATCCCAGTGCTCCGACACTGGGATCCAGTCTTTCCATAATAATTAAAAATGTTGTATTTTAACGTACAACGGCTATTTTTATGCTCACCTACTTGATAAAATTCCTAGATTCCGGTGGGCTTTGTTGCATAGCAACCGAAAAAACCTAGCGGTTACTGACAAAATTCATTATAAAGTAGCTATTTAACTACTAAAGAAAAAATATGCCACAGAAAATGAAAGTCAGTAACCCAAAA
>JAITUS010000074.1 GCA_031286185.1 Rickettsiales bacterium | reverse complement strand
TTCGCCTAAAAGCGTGCAAAGTGTTAACAAATCAACCACATTACATCTTATTTAGCCCACTTTATTCTAACAATTTTGCTTATTTAACCGCTTTCTGCCGCTCCACTGAACAGATACATTATGATCGTCTTCGCTCTCAACTCCACAAATTATATCTTTTACAGGTCCTAGCACATTATCAATATAATGTACAGATTTATAGAAACTACTTTCTGGAGCTAGTGTAAAATCTTCTATTTTCTTAGCAGGTACAATTCCATATTCAATATACCTTTTAAAATATTGATATACTGACATTACCCTACCCAAATCATAAATATGCAGCGTAGCCTAATATAATTAAAAAATAGTTTATGCTCTATCTGATAAATACGGTTCAAGATACTTGCCTGTAACACTTCTTGGTATGTCTATTATTTCTTCTGGAGTTCCTACAGCAACCGCTTCTCCGCCTTTTACTCCACCCTCTGGACCAATGTCTATTACGTAATCTGCGGTTTTTATAACGTGCAAGTTGTGCTCGATAACTATAACAGTGTTTCCCAAATCGACTAGCTTATGGAGCATTTTTAGTAAGTTGTTTACATCTTCAAAATGCAATCCGGTTGTTGGCTCATCAAGAATATACAATGTTCTTCCGGTAAATCGTTTTGATAGCTCCTTAGATAACTTTATTCGTTGTGCTTCACCCCCAGATAACGTTGTTGAGGGCTGTCCAAGTGTTATATAGCCAAGCCCCACTTCCTGCAAAGAAACCAACTTTTCTTTTACTGTTGGAAGGTTTTCAAAAAAATCACAAGCTTGATCTATCGTCATATTAAGTACATCAGAAATTGATTTTCCTTTGAAAGTAATCTCTAGCGTTTCTCGGTTATATCGCCGACCTTTACACTGCTCACACTTCACGTAAACGTCCGGCAGAAAATGCATTTCTATCTTTAAATGTCCATCACCTTTGCACGCTTCACATCTTCCTCCCTTAGTATTAAATGAAAATCGACCTATGTTGTAACCTCGTGCCTTTGACTCTGGAAGACCTGCAAACCAATTTCTTATATGAGTGAACATACCAACATATGTCGCTGGGTTTGACGCAGGAGTTCTGCCAATTGGTGACTGGTCTATTTCTATAATTTTATCTACATATTCAAGGCCTTCTATCTTATCGCATTTGCCATACTTTGCAGGTGAATGATATATCTTATGTGCTGAATATTTGTATAGTGTTTCTATGACTAAACTTGACTTTCCCCCTCCCGATATTCCAGTAACACAAATAAAATTCCCTATAGGGAATTCAACGTTTATATTTTTTAAGTTATTCTCACACGCATTAATTACTTTTATGAACTGAGTCGTTTGTTTTCTTCTTTCTGGAATTGAGATTTCCCTCTTTCCACTCAAATATTGCCCTGTTATGCTCTCTGAATTTCTTTGCACCTGATCTGGCGTTCCTTCTGCAATAATCTTGCCTCCATTTACACCAGCTCCAGGCCCAATATCAATTACATAATCAGCAGCCATTATTGTATCTTCATCATGCTCAACAACAATTACAGTATTTCCTATATCCCTCAGATTCTTAAGTGTGGCAATCAATCGATCATTATCGCATTGATGAAGGCCTATCGAGGGTTCATCAAGCACATACAGCACTCCTGTTAAACCAGAGCCAACTTGTGAAGCAAGCCTGATTCTTTGACTCTCACCTCCAGAGAGAGTGCTAGACTCACGGTCAAGTGTAAGGTAGTTTAACCCTACATTTTTCAAAAATGTTAGCCTCTTGATTATTTCACTTAATATTTTATTTGAGATTTGCTTCTGTTGCTCTGTGAGCTTGCCTGGCAGATTTTCAAACCATTTAAGGGATTCATCGATGCTGAGCCTGGATATTTCACCTATGTGTCTGCCATCAATTTTCACCGTAAGTGCCTCTTTTCTCAATCTATAGCCAGCACATTCTTTACAATGAACAATAGAACAATATGGCTCAATAAGTGTTTCATCATAATTCATCTGGTTTTCGAATATACTAACTAAACCTTGAAATCTCATCTCTCTAGAACCAAAGAGTATCACATTCTTCGCTCCTTGATCTGTGTTCTTCCACGGAACATCAAGACTGAATTTGCAGTTCTCAGCTAGTGACAGGATTGCATTTTTTAGAAACCCATAACCTGTGTGCACTTGATGGAGCATCGACCCCACTGGCCTCAAAGCACCTTCAGATATTGAGAGTGTTTCATCTGGCACTATCAGCTTTATATCGATAGCCAGCTTTTTACCAAGCCCATTGCATGAACAGCATGCACCGTAAGGGCTGTTAAAAGAAAATAATCTTGGTTCTATTTCCTCAAGAGTAAAGCCGGACTCCGGACATGCAAAATTCTCTGAGAAAGTTAAAACTTGATCATTTCTATACTCGGAATCATGATTATCAGGCAAGTTCACTATTTCTGCATACATTAAGCCATGACCAAGTCTTAATGCTGATTCTATGCTACTTGACAGTCGATTTCCTATATCGTCTGATATTGACACCCTATCTGCAACCACAAAGATATCGTGCTTTTTGTTTTTATCGAGCTTAGGTAAATCATCTATATTATGTATTTTACCATCTATTTTTAGTCTTACGTACCCTTGCTTTTTAACTTCCAATATCTCTTTGAGGTGTTCTCCCTTTCTGCCACGCACGATGGGAGCAAGTATATATACTTTAGTTTCTAAAGGTAACGCCATTATAGTATCTGCAATTTGAGACACAGTTTTTTTCGTTATTGGCAGTCCAGTTATAGGTGAATAAGGAATTCCTATTCGTGCGTATATTAAGCGTAGATAGTCGTAAATCTCAGTAACGGTCCCAACTGTTGATCTTGGATTTTTTGAGGTCGATTTCTGGTTGATAGATATTGCAGGAGAGAGGCCTGTGATCGACTCAACATCTGGTTTATCCTGAATATTGAGAAATTGACGTGCATAAGCTGAAAGACTCTCCACATACCGACGCTGGCCCTCTGCATAAATTGTATCAAACGCGAGGCTAGATTTGCCAGAACCACTGAGTCCAGTTATAACAACTAATTTATTTTTCGGTATATTAACATCTATGCCTTGCAGGTTATGCTCCCTTGCGCCTTTAACTCCAATAAAATCATCCATACATCAGGTATTTTTGAATATTATAGCCTCAAAATACGTGAATTTACAGTAACTTTCTACTAATTTTTTTAACTATTATAGAAATTACACGAGCATAGACCTACAAGAGTGATATCACCCAAGTGCTGGCTGAATTCAGATTTTTTAGCCACAGAAACAGAACGAAAAATTTACTTGACAATCTCCGCCAACCCCATTATGATAATACTGAAGCTATTATTTAACTTCCCAATCTGTGCAGGTTAAAGTGACAAGGAATCATGGTATGATGTTGAATATTTTTTCTTTGCATTTCTAGAGCAATTGCTTGAAATCGAAACACTATATGTACATGATCATTATCAATTTTAATGTATTCAACTAATTCTCTAATTATACCAAATTTAGTCTTCCAATCTGCTTGGTCAAGTTCTGATTTTAACCTTAGAACCTGTTTAAAATCTTCGTAATAGGAGAGAAATGAAGGAGAGAACAATCATCTGTAAGCTAGTGTTGAGTTTCCGCTCACAATTTTTCCACAATCGTCTGCATTTTTCTAACCAAGCAAAAGATCTCTCAACAACC